>JAJZFF010000223.1 GCA_021805485.1 Pseudomonadota bacterium | reverse complement strand
CAATGGTCCGGGACATTCTTGTTTCAGAGATTGTCGGGGTTAAGCCGGGACCATGGCGAAGACGGATTATTATGAACTTCTCGGCGTGTCGCGAGGCGCTTCGGCCGATGAGCTGAAGAAGGCCTATCGCAAGCTCGCGATGCAGTACCACCCGGACCGCAACCCGGGCGACACCGCGGCCGAGCAGAAATTCAAGGATATCAACGAAGCCTATGACGTCCTGAAGGACGAGCAGAAGCGCGCCGCCTATGATCGCTTCGGTCATGCCGCGTTCGAAGGCGGCGGGCCCGGGGCCGGTGGCTTCGGCGGCGGGTTCGGCGGTTTCGGCGGGTTCGAGGGCGGCATCGGCGATATTTTCGAGCAGATGTTCGGCGAGGCGATGGGCGGCCGTCGCGGAGGCCGCACCGAGCGCGCGGGCGCCGACCTCCGCGCGGCCGTCGAGATCGACCTGACCCAGGCCTTCACCGGCACCAAGACCGAGATCCGTGTGCCGACGCGCGTCTCCTGCGATGCCTGTTCGGGCACCGGCTCGGCCGACAAGGCCGCCGCGAACGACACCTGCCCGACCTGCGGCGGCGCCGGCCGCGTCCGCGCGCAGCAGGGTTTCTTCGTCGTCGAGCGCACCTGCCCGACCTGCGCCGGCGCCGGTCGCACCGTGCGCAACCCGTGCCGCGTCTGCGGCGGCGCCGGCACCGTGCCGCGCGAGCGCACCCTCTCGGTCACCATTCCCGCCGGCGTCGAGGACGGCACGCGCATCCGCCTCTCCGGCGAGGGCGAGGCCGGCGGCCGCGGCGCGACGCCGGGCGATCTCTACGTTCATGTCTCGATCCGCCAGCACCCGATCTTCCAGCGCGACGGCGCCAATGTCTTTTGCCGCGTGCCGCTGCGCATGGCGCAGGCCGCCCTGGGCGGCGAGATCGAGGTTCCGGCGATCGACGGCTCCCGCGCCCGGGTCAAGATTCCGGCCGGCACCCAGACGGGCGACCAGTTCCGCCTGCGCGGCAAGGGATTCTCGGTGCTGCGCAGCACGGCGCGGGGCGACATGTATATCCAGGTCGCGGTCGAGACGCCGCAGAACCTGACGAAGCGCCAGCGCGAGCTGCTCGAGGAGTTCGAGCGCGAGGCCGGGAACACCGCCTCCGGCAGCCCGGAACACGAGGGGTTCTTCGCCAAGGTGAAGGAATTCTTCGACGGGCTGTGACGCGCCTCGCGGCCGGCGGCCTGCTTCGCGTCCGAGCGCCGTTGCGTTCCGCCGCTCGCGCGCCAACTATCTGGACGGGGCTCCAAACAACAGGATGAAGGACATGAAGCCAGTTCTGCCTGCCGCCGCCGCCATCGCCCTTTTGCTCGCCGGCTGCGCCGTGGCGCCGCCGAGTGGGCCGAGCGTCGTATCGATGCCCGGGCCGGGCGTGTCGTTCGACCAGTTCCGCCATGACGACTCGCTCTGCCGCTACTACGCGAGCCGTCAGATCAACCCGGCCGAGGCCCAGGCCGCCGGCCAGTCGGCGACCAACACGGCGGTCGGCGGCACGCTGCTCGGTGCCGCGGCCGGCGCGCTGCTCGGCGCCGCGGGCGGCAATGCCGGCACCGGTGCGGCGATCGGCGCGGGTTCCGGCCTGCTCCTTGGCAGCGCCATGGGCGGGGGTAACGCCCAGAACGCGGCGGACTCGATGCAGGCGCGCTATAACGTGGCCTACGCGCAGTGTATGGTGGCGCACGGCAACAAGATGGAAGGCTATGCGCGCGGATACGGACCGGCCTACAATTACGGCGCGCCCGGCTACGCGCCGCCCGGCTACTACGCCTATCCGCATTACTGATCCGGTCCAGGCCGGCGGCGCGGCGCTCGGAGCCGCGCCGCCGCCGATGACGCGGGAGAGGCGGCGGCGGCCGCGCTGGCGCATTCCCCTGCCGGTTTCGCTTGCCCTGCACGCGGCGATCCTGCTTCTGCTGCTCTACGTGGTGCATTCCCGGCGGCTGCCCGAGCCGCAACCCCAATCCGGCATCGCGGTCGTGTTCCAGAATTCCGGCCTTACCCATACTGCGAAGCGGAACGCCGCGCCGAAGACGCCGAACCATGCGCCGAACGCGGTGCCGAACCTGCCCCCGCCCCCGCCCATGGCCGCGCCGCCGCCACAGCCGCGACCGGCGCCTCGGCCGGCACCGTCGCCCGCCCCGCCGCCGGCGGTCCATCTCAACATGAAGCCCTTCACCCCGCCGGCGATGCAGGCCGCCATCATCCCGCAGGCCCCGCCGGTGCCGAAATCACCGCCGCACCCGGCCCGGCCGGCACCGCGTCACTCCTACATGGTGATGAACGGCATGTCGTTCGGCACCCGGCCGACCACCGCGCTCGCCCACCGCAGCACGGCGCTCAACCTCGCCCCCGCAGCGCCCGACTTCAACCACCACGCGCCGGACATCGTCTTCAAGGGCAAGGCCGGGCCGGACTGGCAGAGCGCCTTCAACAAATGGGTGAACACGCATGATTATTACCCCGAGGGTGCCGCCGCCCAGGGCCAGCAGGGCTCGGTGACGGTTAGCTTCACCGTGCTGCCCGATGGCAGGGTGACCGACCTGCGCATGGTCAGCCGCTCCGGCGCGCCACTGCTCGACATGGCGTGGTATGGCCTGTTCAACGGCGCGCACGTGCCGAAATTCCCGCCCGGCTCGAAGGCGAAATCCGAACAGGTGACGGCGACCATCCACTTCATCCTGATCCACTGACGCCACGAAGGGGTGGATCGGGCAGGGCAGGAATCAGTCGCGCCGCGGCGGCGCAAAAATCAGGCCCGTCGCGCGCGGCGGATGGCCCCCGCCGCCTCCAGCGCGGCGATCTCGGCCTCGGTATAGCCGTGCTCGGCGAGGATCTCGTCGAGATGTGCGGCAAAGCCCGGCGGTGCCGCGTGCGGCCCGCCCGGCGTGCGCGAGAACTTGATCGGCGTGCCGAGCGTGCGCACCCCGTCCAGCTCCGCCACCATGGCGCGGTGCCGCGCGTGCTCGCTTTCCAGCGCCGCATCCACCGGCCGCACCGGCCCGGCGGGAATCCCGGCGCGGATCATCCGCTCGGCCAGTTCCTCGCCGTCATGCGCGGCGAGGGTCTCGGTCAGCTCCGCGGTCATCGCCGCGCGATGGGCGAGCCGGTCGGCATTGGTGGCGAAGCGTGGATCGGCCGCGAGGTCCGGCCGCTCCAGCAGCGCGCAGAGCTTGCGGAACTGCCCGTCATTGCCGCCGGCGATGAAGATCTCGCAGGTCGCGGTCGGGAAGGTGTCATAGGGGGCGATGTTCGGATGGGCGTTGCCCGTCGCCGCCGGCCGCCTGCCGTTGAGCAGGTAGTTCGCCGCCGCCGGATGCAGCAGCGCCAGCCCGGCATCGTGCAGCGTCATGTCGATGAACTGTCCGCGCCCCGAGCGCTGGCGCTCCTGCAACGCCATCAGGATGCCGATCGCCGAATACAGCCCGGTCGCGAGATCGACCACCGGCGTGCCCATCCTGAGCGGCCCCTCGCCGGGACGGCCGTTGATGGTCATCAGCCCGGTCATCGCCTGCACCACCGCGTCATAGCCCGGCAGCCCGCCGAACGGCCCGTCGGCGCCGAACCCCGAGATCCGGCAATGCACGAGGCGCGGAAAGCGCGGGGCCAGCGCCGCCTGCCCGATATTCCACTTCTCCAGCGTGCCGGGCTTGAAATTCTCCACCAGCACGTCGGCGTTCTCCAGCAGCCGCAGCAGCACCGCGCGCCCCTGCTCGTGCGCGAGATCGAGCGTCATCGCCCGTTTGTTGCGGTTGGCGCCGAGGAAATAGCTCGCATCCCGCGCCCCGTCCGCCCGCTCGAGGAAGGGCGGTCCCCAGTCGCGCACCTCGTCGCCCTGCGGCGGCTCGATCTTGATCACGTCCGCGCCATGATCGGCGAGGATCATCGTGCAATACGGCCCGCCCAGCACCCTGGTCAGGTCG
>JAJZFF010000428.1 GCA_021805485.1 Pseudomonadota bacterium | reverse complement strand
CGCCCGCCGCCAGCCGAAGACCTGCTGCGGGCAAACCTGCCAGCGGCGGGCGATCGCGCTCACTACTGCACCGGGCACCAGCGTCTCGGCGACAATCCGAGCCTTCTCCGCCTCCGACCAGCGGCGCCGACGGGCCGGACCCGTCAGCAGCTCGATCCGCCGGAACTCACCCTTCGCGTCGTCCGTAACGTCATCCATAACGATAGCTCAAACACCCCAGACCAAGGACGTCCAAGCACATCCGCCCGTTCCAGCGGAAGAAGGGCCGCAACGCCGCGCTTACTCTCAACCCGCAGAAGGCGGCGCTCGGCGGTGGGATACTTTGCTGCTGGAGATCGGCGATGAACACGCTCAAGGAGGCCCCTCGCGCCGGCCCGGCCTTGCGTTGCCGCCCGGAGCAAGCCACACGGAGAGGAGAGCGTGTCTTCGATCGCAGAAGACTGGGAAGTCTATTGATTTTGGCGCGTCGGCCGTCAATTACAACAAGGATTTTTATTTCTGCCTCGGTTGTGCAGTTCTTTCCGCCTGAACTGCATCTTGGCCCGCAAGGAAACGCGGGCCAATCACACCCGGACGATGTGGACCTCCACCAGCGGGCGCTTCTGCAGCCGCCGGCCCAGGGCGCGGCGGAGCGCGGCGCGGGCGGCTTCGGAGAGCGCGGCCTCGTCGCGCGCGAGGCTTGCCGGCAGCTCGCCGAGATTGGCGGCAAAGTCGCTGGCGATGCGGGCGAGGTCGGCATCCTCGGGTTCGAACATGCCCGGCGCGCTGAGCCGCGGCGCGCCGCGCAGACGGCCGGCGCCGTCCACGGCGATGCTGGCGATCACCGCGCCATGGTGCAGCATCCGCCGCCGCGCCCCCATCACCTCGCCGCCGAGAGGGATGAGCCGGTTGCCATCCACCACCAGCCGCCCGACCGGGGCGCTTTCCACCACGTCCGCGGCGCCCGGGGCGAGGCGGAGAATGTCGCCGTCCTCGATCAGGATGGCGGGGATGCCGAGCTCACGGGCGAGATCGGCATGGGCCGCGAGGTGACGCCATTCCCCGTGGACCGGGATCGAAAGCCGAGGGCGGACCAGGCGGTAGAGCCGGCGGAGCTCGTCGCGCGCCGGATGGCCGGAGACGTGCACCATGTGGTCGTGCTCGGTCATCAGCCGCACGCCGCGGCGCACCAGCCCATCCTGCACGGTGCCGATGGCGCGCTCGTTGCCAGGGATGACGCGGCTGGAGAACACCACCGTGTCGCCCTCGCCGAGGGCAACGTGAGGATGCTTGTCGGCGGCGATGCGGGCCAGGGCCGAGCGCGGCTCGCCCTGGCTGCCGGTGGCCAGCAGCAGCAGATTGTCGTCCGGGATCGATCCGGCCTCGTCCTCGGGGACGAATTCGGGAACGTTCTTGAGATATCCGGTCGCCCGCGCGGCCGCCTCGATCTTGCGCAGGCTGCGCCCGACCAGGGCCACACTGCGGCCAGCCTCGCGCGCGGCCAGGGCCACCGTCTCGACGCGGGCCACATTGGAGGCGAAGCAGGTGACGACCACGCGCCCGGTGAGACCGCGGATGAGCGCGGTGAGGCTGCGGCGGACCTCGGCCTCGGAGCCGGAATGACCTTCGACCATGGCGTTGGTGGAGTCGCAGACCATCGCCAGCACGCCGCGCTCGCCGAGCGCGGCAAAGGCCGCTTCGTCCGTGGGCGGGCCAACCAGGGGATTCGGGTCCAGCTTCCAGTCCCCGGTGTGCAGCACGGTGCCGTGGCGCGTGGTGATGGCCAGCGCCTGCGATTCCGGCGTGGAATGGGCCACGCGGAGGAAGCGGAGCGCGAAGGGACCGACCGTGAACCCACCGCCCGGCGGAATGATGGTCAGCGGCACCTCGGCCAGCAGCTGGGCCTCGGCGAGCTTGGCGCGCAGCACTGCGGCGGTGAACGGCGTCGCATAGACCGGGCATCGGAGCTGCCGCCACAGCCAGGCGACGGCACCGACATGGTCCTCATGGGCGTGCGTGATGACGAGCCCGTCGAGCTGGGCCCGCCGGGCGGCGATGAAGCCCGGATCGGGCACCATCACATCGACCTCCGGCAGCTCGGCGCCGCCGAAGCCGATGCCGCAATCGACCGCCAGCCATCGCCCGTCACAGCGATAGAGATTCAGGTTCATGCCGATCTCGCCGGTCCCGCCGAGGGGCAGGAACGCGAAATCTCCGCCAGGGAGGTCGATCATGCGTGTATGTGTATCCGCTATCCGTGCTCGGTGTCGCCGTGGCGTCCGCGCGAAAACACCGGGGGCGGGTTGCGCGCGGCCAACAGTCGCAGACCCTCGAGGGTGAGATCGGGGTCGATCGTTTCGATCACCGGGGTCGCCTCGGCGAACAGCGGCGCCAGCCCCCCCGTGGCGATCACCTTGAGCGGCCCGCCAAACTCCGCGCGGATGCGGTCCACCAGCCCTTCGATCAGCCCCACATAGCCCCAGTAGATGCCGGACTGCATCGCCGGCACGGTCGCCCGCCCGATCGCCGATTGCGGCCGGCCGATGCCGATGCGCGGCAGACGCGCGGCGGCGCGGTGCAGCGCCTCGATCGAGAGATTGATGCCCGGGGCGATCGCGCCGCCGAGATAGGCACCGTCCGCACCGACCACGTCGAAGGTCGTCGCGGTACCGAAATCGATCACCACCAGCGCACCCTGGTAGCGCTGATGCGCGGCCAGCGCGTTGAGGAGCCGGTCCGCGCCGACCTCGTTCGGCTGCTCGACATCGATGACGAAGCCCCAATCGAGCGCCGCCCGCGCGATCAGCGGCTCGACCTCGAACCAGTCCCGGCACAGGCGGCGGAGATGGTAAAGCGCGGCGGGAACCACGGTGCCGATCACCGCGGCGTCGATATCCACCGGCTTGAGGCCGGAATGGCCGAGCAGGGCGAGCAGCCAGACGGCGTACTCGTCCGAGGTGCGCTGCGGATCGGTGGCGACGCGCCAGACGCCGCGCCAGCCGTCGCCCTCGCGAACCGCGAATACGATGTTGGTATTGCCGGCGTCAACGACAAGCAGCATGGCCCGCCTCGTTCGTGAGCGTCGTGCCAAGCAGCACCTCGCCTGTGGAGAAGCGGCGGGTGCCCCCCGGCGTCGCCAGGAGCAGAGTACCGTCCGGGGCGAGCCCGGCAAAGGCGCCGCTCACCCGCTCCCCGGCCGCCGCCACGGTGAGGGGTGTGCCAGGCGGATGCGCCCGCGCGCTCCAGGCGGCTTGAACCGCAGGCCAGCCCTCGCGCCGGCGGCGCGCGCGCCAATGCGCGAGGCGTTCGAGCACGGAAGCGGCCACCTGCTCCGGCGCCAACGTCGCGCCGAGCGCGACCGAAGGTCGGTCCGGCAGCTCCGGCGCGACGCGCAGATTCGCCCCGAACCCCAGGACGAGCCATGCGAGCCGGCCGGACGGATCGGCCGCCGTCTCGATCAGCACGCCCCCCAGCTTGCCGCCGTTGCACAGCACGTCGTTCGGCCATTTCAGCGTCAGCGTCGCGGCCGCCGGCCGCAGCGGATCCAGCGCTTCGATCAGCGCCAGGCCCGCGAGCAGCGCGTAGCCGCCGGCCTCCGCCAACGGCGCCAACTCGTGCAACAACACGGACAGATGGAGATTGCCGGCGACCGACACCCAGCCGCGACCGCGGCTGCCGCGCCCCGCCGTCTGCTCCCGCGCGAGCACGGCAAATCCGTCCGCCGCGCCGGCGGCCGCCCGCTCGCGGCACAAATCCGAGGTCGAGCCGATGCGCTCGACGATCTCCATGCCCCCGAACGGAGGGACCGCTCTCACCCCAGCAACGCCCGCGCTGCCGCCTCCGCCACGGCGATGACGGGCGCTGCGAACAGCGCGAAGAGAAGCGTGACAAGCCCACTGCCGGCTGCGACGAACGAGAGTGTGGCCGGACGAACCGCGAAGCCGGTCTCGCCCGCATCGAAATACATCACCTTGATGATGCGCACGTAATAGTAGGCGCCAACG
>JAJZFF010000208.1 GCA_021805485.1 Pseudomonadota bacterium | reverse complement strand
CGATCGGCCGCCTGATGGCTGATCGCCGCGGCGCCAGACTTCGTATCGCTACTGCTCGATCGGATATCCATGAACACTCTTCGCGGCGCTGGTGATGGCATGAATCCCTTGCCTGAAGGTCGCCTGTCATTTCCCATCGCGCTCGTTGCGGCGCTGATCGTGGAAGTCGTTCTCGTCGTTCTGGTTGCCAGCATGCCGCCAAATCCCGTGCCGGCGGCGCGCCATCCGCAGGTGACGCGGATCAGGATGCTGGCCCCCCCGCCGAAGCCGAAACCCGTCCCGCCGAAGCCGCTGCCCCCGCCGCCGAAGCCCGTGCAACCGCCCAAGCCGCACGTGCCGCCGCCACCGCCGATCCCGAAGCCGCCCCTGCCAGTTCCGGTCCCGAAGCCGTTGCCGAAGCCCGTGCCCAAGCCGCGTCCGAAGCCCGTGGTGCATCATCGGCCGGCGCCGCGGCCAAAGCCGGTGGCGCACCAGGTGCCGAGGCCCGTGGCGCCGACACCGCCGAAGCCGCAACCGGTTCCCGCCGCCGTCCAGGAGAACGCGCTCGAAGCCTATGCCGGCTCCGTGCATGCCGCCGTGCAGGGCGATCTCAAGGTGCCGGAGATGGTCAAGATGCTGCATCTGTCCGGCGTGACCGAACTCGCGCTCCGCATCGCCCCGAGCGGGCAGCTTCTCGGCGTCTCGGTGATCCGGTCTTCCGGCGCGCCGCCGATCGACCGGGCGGCGCTGGCCGCGGTCAGGGCAACCCGGTTTCCGCCCTTCGGCGCGACGATGCCGCATCACCCGATCACCGTGGACATCTCGATCCGTCTGCGCACCAACTGACGGTGCGCCCGAAGAGCCCCGATTTGATGACACTACGATGAAACTTGTCGCCGGCTCTGACATCTTCTTGAGGCGGGCAACCCTGGCGATTGTCCGCCGGCGTCCCGCCAACTAGACGCTCGGTGACGGAATTGAAGAAATTGAAGCGAAGGTCACGGAGATCGTCATGCGACGAGTGATTGCGGCTGGGTTTGGCGTGGCCATCATCATCATTGCGGCGGTGCTGCTCTGGCCGGCACCGGCGCGGGGACTCGTGCTCTACGCCGCGCTCGACTACGCGCCCGCCATCGGCAAGGCCTTCACGAAAAAGACCGGAATTCCCGTCCGCGTCATCCGCTTGTCGACCGGCGCGCTGCTGGCGCGGATCACCGCCGAGGGCCATCATCCGGACTGGGACATCGGCTGGTTCGACGGCGCGACCGCCGCCGTCTCGCTCGATACGGCCGGCCTGCTGGCCCACGGCCTGCGCCCGCCCGTACCGCTGACCGCGACGGGCCGCTCGATGTTGCCGCCCGACGGCGCCTATATCCCCACCGGCTTCACCCTGGCCGGCGTTTTCGTGATGAACAAGGCATCCACCCTGAAGCCGCCGAAAACCTGGAACGATCTCACCGCGCCGCTCTATCACGGCGTCGTCGGCATGAACGACCCCGCGATTTCCGGGCCGACCTACCCCGCGCTCGCCGGCATGCTCAAGCAGGCGGGCGGCTGGCCGCAGGGCAAGGGCTTCGTCGCCGCGCTCAAGGCCAACGGGCTGCAGGTCTTCGCCAAGAACGATGCGACGCTGGCCGCCCTTCGGAACGGCACGATCAAGCTCGCGATCGTCCAGTCCTCCGCCGCCGTCAACGTGGCGCGGAATATCGACCATCACCTCACCGTCATCTATCCGCGCCCCGCCTACGTGCTTCCGAACGTCATCGTCCTGCCGAAGGGATTGCACGGCCGCGCGCTGCGCGAGGCGAAGGCCTTCATCGCCTTCGTCGAAAGCCCCGCCGGCCAGGCCATCCGCAAGCGCGAGGGCGAGGGCGACAGCTATTACTGGCCGGTCACCGCGCTTCCCGCGCCCCGCCACGCCCTGCCGCCGCTGACGACGCTCGATCTCGCAACGCTCGATGCGGCGCGCTGGGGCGCGCGCGAGAAGACCGTGCTGGCCTGGTTCGCCCACGCGATCGATGGGGCCGGCTCTTGATCCCGCAGTGCGGAACCGGCTGCCGATGAGAGTTGGCGCCGCCGGCCTTCGGGCCGCGATCATGGCAGGGCTGATCGCGACCTTCTTCGTCTACCCGCTGCTCCGCCTGCTGGTCATGCCGTTCCTCTCCGGTCACGGCGCGGCGGGCGACTGGCCGGCCTTCGCCGTCTCCCTGCTGCTCTCGGTCGGCACGGCGATCGTCGCGGCACCGCTCGGCGCGCTCTTCGCCCTCTTCACCACGACGGCGGCGGGCCCGGTCGCCCGCGCCGCCACGCTGACGCTCTGGGGCCTGTTCCTGACGCCGAGCTACATGCTGACGACCGGCTGGATGATCATCTTCAGCGGCCATGCCCTGCGCGCCACGCTTGCCGGGCAGGCCTTCTTCGGCGTCGGCGGCCTGCTGATGCTCTATGTCGTCAAGGCCCTGCCGTTTTCCGCCCTGGTCGCGCGGGCGACCCTCGCCGCCGCCGATTCGGCTCCGGCCGAGGCCGCCGCCATCCACGGCGTTCCCTTCATCCCGCGCGTGCGGATCGGCCTGCGCCTGCTCGCGCCGGCCATGGCGGTCGGCTTCGCCATCGCGGTGATCGAGACGATGCAGGAATTCGGCATCCCGGCGACGCTGGGCGTCACCAGCCACGTGCCGATCCTGACCTACGCGATCTACCAGCACCTCGCCGAAACCCCCACCGATTTCGCCGGCGCCTCGATCCTGTGCTGGCGCCTGATCGCCGTCGCGGCGGTGTTCGGCGGCCTCGCCATGGCCTGCCGCCGGCAGGGCGCGGCGATCCAGCATGGGCGGATGCGCCCGCCCGCGCGCCAGCGCCCCGCCCGGCGGCGCGAACTGGCCTTCGCCGCGCTCACCTGCCTGTTCGCCCTGGTCGGCATCGTCATTCCGGTCGCGGCGTTGTTCGTGCGCGCGCTCCAGCCGCTGACCGCGTCGATGCCGCATCCCGGCGCGGTGCTGCGCTCGCTCGGCTTCGGCATGGTCGGCGCGACGATGTCGCTCGGCGTCGCCGTGCTGATCCTGCGCCTGCGCGCCGCCGGCGCCCGCCGGATGACGGCGGTGCTCGATGTCGCCCTGGTCGCCAACATGGCGGTGCCCGGCCTCGTGCTCGCCGCGAGCTACATCGTCGCCTTCAACAATGATCTCCTCCCGCTCTACGGCACCCGGCTCCTGCTGCTGATCGGCTATACCGCGGGCATGGCCCCGCTCGCCCTGCGCATGATGCAGGGCGCGCTGGACGATCTCGATCCCAACCTCGTGGCGGCGGCGCGGCTGCACGGCCTGCCGCGCCTGACGCGGCTGGTGGATATCGAGGGCATGCTGCTGATCCGTCCCTTCACCTACGCCTATCTGCTGGTCGCCGCCGCGATCATGTTCGAACTGCCGGTCTCCGAACTGCTCTATCCGCCGGGGGCCACGCCGCTCGGCGTCGCCATCGTCACCCTCGACCAGATGAGCGACTACGCCGCCTCGGCGCGGCTCGCCCTGTTCGGCCTCGGCGCGATGGCCGGGCTCGCCCTTCTGCTCGCCGCCGGTGTCGCCCTGCTCGCCGCGCCGCGGCGCCTGCGCCCGGCATGAGCGCCGCACTCGCCATCGACGGCGTCGCCGTGCAGCGCGGCGGCCGCCTGGTCGTCGAGGAGGCGTCTCTGGGCCTGGCCCCCGGCGAATGCGTCGTGCTGGCCGGCGAGTCCGGATCGGGCAAGACCAGCCTGCTGCGGGTGATCGGCGGGCTCGACCGCCCGGCCCGCGGCACCATCCGCATCGGCGGCGCCGTGGTCGACGATGCCGCCGCCACCTTCGTCCGCCCCGAATCGCGCGGCCTCGGCATGGTGTTCCAGGATTTCGCGCTGTGGCCGCATCTGTCGGTGCTGGAAAACGTGGCGGTGGTGATCCGCGACCGCGCCGGGCGGGATCGCAAGGCGCTGGCCCTTCTCGACCGGTTCGGCGTCGCGTCCTGCGCGGGCCGCGTGCCGG
>JAJZFF010000036.1 GCA_021805485.1 Pseudomonadota bacterium | reverse complement strand
CACCGGCGATGGGCGGCGACCGCGGAGGCCATGCAGAGCCGGGAATTGGTGTCGATATTGGCGCTGCCGATGAACCCCTTCATCAGCTTGTTGGCGACGTAGTAATCCTCGGTCAGGAACTGGCCGGAGACGTAGAAGGCGACCGAGTCCGGCCCGTGCGCGGCGATCGCCCGCGCGAAGCCGTCCGCCGCTGCATCCAGCGCCGCGCTCCAGGAGGTCTCGCGCCCGCCGACCATCGGCGTCCGCAGTCGCTCCCGGTCGTCGAGCGTGGCCGCGAGTTTCGCGCCCTTCACGCAGAGCCGTCCGCGATTAGCCGGATGGGCGGGGTCGCCAGCGATTGTCCCCTCGCCGGCAATCAGCCCGCAACCGACGCCGCAATAGGGACAGGTCGTGTTCATGCCGGCGCCAGCGGAGCGGAGACGTCCAGCAGCACGCGTCCCTCGGCCACGCGTACCGGGAAGCGCGGGACGCAGGAGGCGGCCGCCTCGCCCTGAGCCGCACCGGTCGCGAGCGCGATCACCCAGTTGTGCAGCGGGCAGGTGACGCCATGGCCGTGGACGATGCCGTGGCTGATTTTGCCGCCCCTGTGCGGGCAGGAATCGCGCAGGGCGAAGACGGCGTCGTCGCCGGTGCGGAAGATCGCGACATCGCCGTGCGCGGTCGCCACGGTCCGGGCGCCGCGCCGGGGGATGTCGTCGAGGGCGGCGACATCGACGAAGCCGGTATCGGTCATGATCGCGTCCATCACGTAAGCTCCGCGACATGGGTGAATTTCGCGCCGGCGGCCGCGGCCGACTCCATGGCCCAGGGATCGGCCTGGGCGAATGTCTGGGCATGCAGGAAGCGGGCGGCGAGAGCCTTGCGGTTGTCCTCGTCCTCGACGACGGCTTGCTTCACATAGTCGAGCCCGACGCGCTCGATCCAGGGCGCGGTGCGCTCGAGGTAATGGGCCTCCTCGCGGTAGAGCTGGAGGAAGGCGGCGCAGTATTCGAGCACCTCGGCCTCTGTCGTCACCTTGCACAGCAGGTCGGTGCCGCGCAGGCGGATGCCGCCGTTGCCGCCGACCAGCAGGTCCCAGCCGGCCTCAGTCGCGATCACGCCGAAATCCTTGATGCTCGCCTCGGCGCAGTTCCGCGGGCAGCCGGAGACGGCCATCTTCACCTTGTGCGGATGCCACGAGCCCCAGCTCATCTTTTCCAGCGCGATGCCCATGCGGGTCGAGTTCTGGGTACCGAAGCGGCACCATTCAGAGCCGACGCAGGTCTTCACAGTCCGCAACGCCTTGCCGTAGGCGTGGCCGGACACCAGGCCGGCGGCGTTCAGGTCGCGCCAGACCGTGGGCAGGTCCTCGCGCTTCACACCGAGCATGTCGATGCGCTGGCCGCCGGTGATCTTGACCTCCGGAATGTCGAATTTGTCCACCACGTCGGCGATCGCGCGCAGTTCGCGCGCGTTGGTCACGCCGCCCCACATGCGCGGGACCACCGAGAAGGTGCCGTCCTTCTGGATGTTCGCGTGCATCCGCTCGTTGACGAAGCGCGCCTGGGCGTCGTCAACGTATTCGCCCGGCCAGGCGCAGAGCAGGTAGAAATTGAGCGCCGGGCGGCAGACATGGCAGCCGTCCGGGGTCTTCCATTCCAGCGCCTGCATCACCGCCGGGATTGATTTCAGTTTGCCGCCGACGATCCGCCTGCGCACCTCGCCATGGTCGAGACCGGTGCATTTGCAGACCGGCTTGACCGTCGCGGGTGCGTACTCCGTGCCGAGGGCGGCGCGCAGCAGCGCCTCGACCTGGCCTGTGCAGGAACCGCACGAGGAGGACGCCTTGGTCCTCGCGCGCACGTCATCGACGCTTGCGAGGCCGAACGCTTTGATCGCCCTCGTTATCGTCCCCTTGCAGACGCCGTTGCAGCCGCAGATTTCCGCACCGTCCGGCAGGGCCATCACGGCGGCGTCGGGGTCGGCCGGTCCGTCCGCGAGGGGGCCGAAGATCACACTGTCGCGGATCTCGCCGATATCGGTCCCGTCCTTCAGGAGCTGGAAATGCCAGGCGGCGTCGCTTGCATCGCCAATGGCGACGAGGCCGACGATCCGGTTTTCTCGCAGGACGAGCCGGCGATAGGTCCCCCGCGCGCCGTCGCGCAGCACGATGTCCTCGGTGCCGGAATCGCCGAGGAAGGCGCCGGCCGAGGCCATCTCCACGCCCGAGACCTTGAGCCTTGTAACGCTGGCCGCCGGCGTGAATCCGATCCCCGGCGTGCCGGTCATCGCCCGCGCGGCGACACGGGCCATCTCCCAGATCGGTGCGACCAGGCCGAAGACCTTGCCGTCATGCTCGACGCATTCGCCGATCGCGAAGATCGCGGGATCGGAGGTCCGCAGGAAATCGTCGACGATCACGCCACGATTGCATTCGAGACCGGTCGCTCGGGCCAGGCCTGCATTCGGACGGATACCGACGGCCATCACTACGAGGTCGGTGGGAATTTCCCGCCCGTCCTTCAGTCGGACCGCGCGCACCCGGTCGTCGCCGATGAACGCGGCGGTCTCGGTGCCGGTCAGGATCGTCATTCCGCGCGCCTCGAGGTTCTGCTTGAGCAGATGGGCAGCGGAAGCGTCGAGCTGGCGCTCCATCAGGGTCGGCATCAGGTGGATCACCGTCACTTCGGCGCCGCGCAGGTCGAGCCCGTGCGCCGCCTCCAGCCCGAGCAACCCGCCGCCGATCACCACCGCCTTCGCGCCGGGCCGCGCGGTTGCCAGCATGTCCCCGACATCGGCGACGGAGCGGAAGGTTTGCACGCCATCAAGTTCCGCCCCGGGGATCGGCAGGACGAACGGGCTGGAGCCTGTCGCCAGCAGAAGTAGGTCGTAGGGCGCCTCGGTGCTGGCGGCACCGCGCACGATCCGGCGCGCGCGGTCGATCCAGTCGACATGCTCGCCGGCGATCAGGCGGATGCCGTTCGCGGCGTACCAGTCGTAATCGTTGAGGACGATGTCCGCGAAGCTCTTTTCTCCGGCGAGCAGCGGCGAGAGCATGATCCGGTCGTAGTTCGGGTGGGGTTCCGCGCCGAACACGGTGATGTCGAATATGCCGGGCGCGATGGCGAGGATTTCCTCGACCGTCCGCATCCCGGCCATACCGTTACCGACGACGACGAGGCGCGGCCGCGAGAGGGTGGTGCCATGCATGGCGTTCGTTCCTTTCAGATCCGGACGGTGCCGTTGCCGGGGGGCGAGGTGAAATCCGCGCGCCAGCGGCGACGCACCGTCATCAGCCCGGCGAAGGCGACGAGCGCGAGGGCGGCGAAGACCAGGAACCCGTCCTGGTAGGAGCCGGTGAACTGCTTTGAAAAGCCGAGGCTGGAGGCGAGGTAGAATCCACCGACCCCGCCGGCCATGCCGACCAGGCCGGTCATTACCCCGATCTCGCGGCCGAAGCGGATCGGCACGAGCTGGAACACCGCGCCGTTGCCCATCCCAAGGGCGAGCATCGCGAGGACGAAGGCAGCAAGGGCGAGGGCGAGGTCCGGCAGGCCGATGCTAACCAGAGCCAGCGTGGCCGCGGCGACGACATAGAAGATCGAGAGTGCCGCGATTCCGCCGATCCGATCCGCGAGCCAGCCGCCGAGCGGCCGCACCGACGATCCGACGAAGACGCAGGCCGCCGTGGCGTAGCCGGCGTTGACCGCAGCCAGGCCGTACTGGGTATGGAAATAGATCGTCAGCGATGCCGCGAGCCCGACGAAACCGCCGAAAGTAACGCTGTAGAACAGCATGAACCACCACGTGTCGTGGAGCCGCAGCACGCGGAGATAGGCGCCGAGGCTCTGCGGCGCCGGATGGGCCGGGCTGTCTTTCGCGAGTATCGAGAAGACGCACAGCACGACGACCATGATCGCCGCCGCCATGCCGAAGACGCTGGCGTAGCCGAAAGCGAGGCCGAGCGCCGGGGCAAACAGGGCGGCAAGCACAGTGCCCGAATTGCCCGCGCCC
>JAJZFF010000517.1 GCA_021805485.1 Pseudomonadota bacterium | reverse complement strand
AGCAGGGGATTTCGCTGCCGGGGATGACGATCGTCTGCGGCGACTCCCACACCTCGACCCATGGCGCGATGGGCGCGCTGGCCTTCGGCATCGGCACCTCCGAGGTCGAGCACGTGCTGGCGACGCAGACGCTGTTGCAGAAGCCGGCGAAGAACATGCTGGTGCGGGTGGATGGCACGCTGCCGCCGGGCTGCTCGGCGAAGGACATCGTGCTGGCGATCATCGGCGAGATCGGCACCGCCGGCGGCACCGGGCACGTGATCGAATATGCCGGCGCGGCGATCCGCGCGCTCGACATGGCCGGGCGGATGACCGTCTGCAACATGTCGATCGAGGCGGGGGCGCGGGCCGGGCTGATCGCGCCGGACGAGACGACGTTCGAGTATGTGCGCGGCCGGCCCTACGCGCCGAAGGGCGAGGCGCTGGAGCGGGCGATCGACTACTGGAGGACGCTCGCCTCGGACGAGGGCGCGCAGTACGACCGGGTGGTGACGATCGACGCGTCCGCCCTGGTGCCGCAGGTGACCTGGGGGACCAGCCCGGAGACGGTGGTGCCGATCACCGGCCATGTGCCCGACCCCGCGGCCGAGCCGGATGCCGGCCGCCGGGCGCAGATGGAGCGCATGTTGCAGTATATGGACCTCGCACCGGGGCAGGCGCTGAAGGGCACGAAGATCGACGCGGTGTTCATCGGCTCCTGCACCAATTCGCGGATCGAGGATTTGCGGGTTGCCGCCGGGATCGTGCGGGGGAAGAAGGTCGCCGGCCATGTCCGCGCCATGGTGGTGCCGGGCTCGGGGCTGGTGAAGGCGCAGGCCGAAGCCGAGGGCCTCGCCCAGGTGTTTCTCGATGCCGGGTTCGAATGGCGCGAGGCGGGGTGTTCGATGTGCCTCGGCATGAACCCCGACAAGCTGAAGCCGGGCGAGCGATGCGCCAGCACCTCGAACCGGAATTTCGAGGGCCGGCAGGGGCCGGGCGGGCGCACGCATCTGGTGTCGCCGGCGATGGCGGCGGCCTCGGCAATTACCGGCGCGCTCGCCGATCCGCGGGAGATGGCATGATGGACAGGTTCGAACGGCTGGAGGCGGTCGCCGCCCCGCTCAGGATGGCGAATGTCGATACCGACAAGATCATCCCGGCGCGCTTCCTCAAGACGATCAAGCGCTCGGGGCTGGGCAAGCACGCCTTCGCCGGGCTGCGCTACAACGAGGATGGCAGCGAGAACCCGGATTTCGTGCTGAACCGCGAGCCCTACCGGCAGGCGCATATCCTCGTCGCCGGGGAGAATTTCGGCTGCGGCTCGTCGCGCGAGCACGCGCCCTGGGCGTTGCTGGATTTCGGCATCCGCTGCGTGATCGCGCCGAGCTTCGCCGACATCTTCTTCAACAACTGCTTCAAGAACGGCATCCTGCCGATCGTGCTGCCGCGCGAACAATGCGAGGCGCTGATGGAGGATGCGGAATCGGGGGCGAATGCGCGGATCATCGTCGATCTCGCGGCGCAGACCGTCTCGCGGCCGGATGGCGAGACCTACGGGTTCGAGATCGATCCGTTCCGCAAGCGCTGCCTGCTGGAGGGGCTCGACGATATCGGCCTGACGCTGGAGAAGGCGCCCTCGATCGACGCCTATGAGGCGAAGCTGGACGGCGCGGCCTGGCGGCCGCGGATCGAGACCGTCTGATCCGCCCGCCCCGCTCCACCACCGCCGAACGCGACCCCAAGGGAGAGACGACCATGATTGCGAACCGGAAACTGCTGCTCCTGCCGGGGGATGGCATCGGCCCCGAGGTGATGGCGGAAGCCCGCCGGGTGATCGACTGGCTGGCGCGCAGCGGCCGGGCGCGGTTCGAACTCGCCGAGGACCTCGTCGGCGGCGCCTCGATCGAGGCGACCGGCAAGCCGATCACCGAAC
This sequence comes from Pseudomonadota bacterium, assembly GCA_021805485.1. The sequence goes on along the minus strand of JAJZFF010000517.1, from coordinate 2,096 downwards.
CGGTGATCGAGCGCGCGCTGGAGGCGGATGCCGTGCTGTTCGGCGCGGTGGGCGGGCCGCAATGGGATTCGCAGCCCTTCGACAACCGGCCGGAAATCGCCATTCTCGAACTGCGCAAGCGCCTCGGCCTGTTCGCCAACCTGCGCCCCGCGCCGGTGTTCGACGCGCTGATCGACGCGAGCCCGCTCAAGCCCGAGATCGTGCGCGGGCTCGACATCATGATCGTCCGGGAATCGACGGGCGGCATCTATTTCGGCGAGCCGCGCGGGATCGAGACCCTGCCGGATGGCACGAAGCGCGGGATCAACACCGAGGTCTACACCACGCCGGAGATCGAGCGGGTGGCGCGCGTCGCCTTCGAACTGGCCCGCAAGCGGCAGGGGCGGCTGACCAGCGTCGAGAAGGCGAACGTGATGGAATCCGGCCTGCTCTGGCGGCAGACCGTCACCGCCCTCGGGGCGGCGGAATATCCTGACGTGCAGCTCTCGCACATGTATGCCGACAATTGCGCGATGCAGCTGGCGAAGAATCCGCGCCAGTTCGACGTGATCGTGACCGGCAACCTGTTCGGCGACCTGCTCTCCGACCTGGCCTCGATGCTGACCGGCTCGCTCGGGATGCTGCCCTCGGCGACGCTCGGCGCGCCGGATGCGGCGGGGCGGCGGCATGCGCTCTACGAGCCGATCCACGGCTCGGCGCCGGACATCGCCGGCAAGGGCCTGGCCAATCCGCTGGCGCAGATCCTCAGCCTCGCGATGCTGCTGCGCTATTCCTTCGACATGCAGGATGACGCGGCGGCGATCGAAGCCGCCGTCTCCAACGTGCTCGCCAGCGGCATGCGCACCGCGGATATCGAGCAGAAGGGCACGGCGCGGATCGGCACGCGGACGATGGGCGACGCGGTGCTGCGCGAGCTCGACAAGCTCGGCGGCTGATCCGGGCCGGAAAAGGATCGGGGCGGCAGGTTTGCGCCTGCCGCCCCGTTTTCGTTTCAGCCGGAGGAAGCGCGGTCAGTCGCCGGCCGCGGTGCGCGCGCTGATCGGCATCCGCGATTGCGGCAGCAGCGCCGGCGCCTTGATCCGCGTCCGCTTCGGCGCCTTCGCCGGCATCGACGCGATGATCGAGACCAGGACCGAGGCCAGATAGGGCAGCGACTGGGTGAACAGCACCGCGCACCAGAGCCGGCTTTCCGGCGTGGCCCAGTGATGCCCGAAGCCGACGCCGAGCAGCGCCGCCCAGGTGAGGGCAAGCAGGATCAGCTCCTCGCGCACCATTACCAGCCCCTGCACCAGGGCGGGCGCGTTTTCCATCTTCGGCGTGCGGATGAAGGGCAGCGAGTTGGTGAACAGGCCTTTCCACACCGCCTTGCCGATCGTGTGCGAGAGCGCGAGCCCGGCGACGGCCGCCCCCAGCCGGTCGCCCACGCCGCACGGCACCCGCGCGGCGTAAAGCGCGAAAATCTGCACGATCTTGAAGGCGAACAGGCCGATCGAGGGCAGCATGAACAGCAGGATCGGGAATTCGAACCGCACCGGATCGAGGATCAGACCGGCCGACCAGGCGAGGCCCAGCAGCAGGAAGGCGAGACCCAGCGCATCGCCGATCCAGGGCAGCCAGCCGGTGACGAAGTGCCAGCGCTGGCCGATCGTCAGCGTGCGGTCGAAGGGCGAGAGGAACGCCTTCCAGTGCCGGCGGGAAATCCGCATCGCGCCATAGGCCCAGCGGTAGCGCTGCTTGCGGAAGGCGTTGAAATCGTCCGGCATCACGCCGCGGCCGAAGCTCCGCTTGGAATAGACCGCCTCGTAACCCTCGCGGAACAGCCGCAGGCCGAGCTCGCTGTCCTCGGTGATGCACCATTCGGCCCAGCCGCCCTCGGCATCGAGGGCCGCCTTGCGGATCAGCGTCATCGTGCCGTGCTGGATGACCGCGTTGCGCTCGTTGCGGTTGACCATGCCGATATGGAAGAAGCCGGCATATTCCCAGAACATCATCCGCTTGAAGAGCGAGCCGTCATTGTCGCGGTAGTCCTGCGGCGACTGGGTGAAGCCCACATTCGGGTCGGCGAAGGCGGGGACCATGCAGCGCAGCCAGTCGGG
>JAJZFF010000126.1 GCA_021805485.1 Pseudomonadota bacterium | reverse complement strand
CCGCGCCGTGCTCGACGTGCTGCGCCGGCTGGGGCTCCCCTGGAGCCATTTCGTGCACGACTATGCCGCGCTCTGCCCGCGCATCAGCCTGCTCGGCGCCGGCGGGCAGTATTGCGGCGAACCGGATGTGGCCGCGTGCGCGCACTGCGTCGCCGATGGCGGGCATGGGCTGGAGGAGACGATCTCCGCCGCCGCGCTGCGCGCCCGCTCGGCGGCGGATCTGGCGGCGGCCGAGCGGGTGGTGGTGCCGAGCGCCGACGTCGCCCGCCGGCTGCGCCGCCATTTCCCGGCGCTGCACCCGATGGTCGAGCCCTGGGAGAAGGCGCCTGCGTCCATCCCCGCCGGGTTGGCCGCCTTGGGGGCGCCGCGCATCGCCGTGATCGGCGCGATCGGGCGGGAGAAGGGCTACGAGGTGCTGCTCGCCTGCGCCCGCGACGCTGCCCGGCGGCGGCTCGCGCTCGAGTTCGTGCTCGTCGGGCACTCCATCGACGATGAGCGCCTGCTCGCCACCGGCCGCGTCTTCGTCACCGGCGAATACGATGCGGCGGAGGCGGCGGCGCTGATCGCCGAGCAGCGCGCCGGCCTCGCCTTTCTGCCCTCGGTGGTGCCGGAGACCTGGTGCTTTACCCTCAGCGAGGCCTGGCGCGCCGGGCTGCGCGTGGTGGCGTTCGATCTCGGTGCCCAGGCCGAACGCATCCGCGCCCGCGGCGAGGGCGTGCTGCTGCCGCTCGGCCTGCCGGCAGCGGAGGTGAACACGGCGCTGCTGCGCGCGACGCGCGCGGTTGGCCAGGGCATGTTTACCGATGCGCGCGGCGAGGCTATCACCAACGCGGCTCTCCCGGCCTCGGCCGACCCTGCTCGATTCGTGCGATCCGACTGATCAGCGTCCTCCACGCCAACACCGCGGTACCAGCCATGAGCGGATCCCCCGCCAATCCCAAGCTCTTCACCGAACTCAAGGTCTCCGGCCATCTGATGACGCTCGATGCCGGGCTGTTCTGCGTCGTGCAGACGCCCGGCGCGCGGCGCGCGGAGGATGGCTCCGGGCTGCCCGGGGTGCGGCTCTCGCTGCCCCCTGGCCCCGCCGGCCGGCCGGACCAGGTGAGCATCAGCGCCTTCCGCCCCGATGGCTGGCTCTCCGGTGCGGCCGATGCGGCGCTGATCCGCGTCAGTGACGGCCCGGCGCAGGTGCTGGTGACGATCTACCAGGCGCCGAACACGGCCGAGGCGGCGCCCCGGCTGCAGGTGATCCGTCTGGCCGAGGAGACGGCGGCAGCCTCCCGCCCCGCCGCCCCGCTGGCGGTGGCGCGCGCCCAGCCGGCCGCGCCGGCGCCGATGGCCGCCGCCATGGCCGCGCCGGGCGGCGCGATCAACCCGCCCGAGGCGGTCGCCCATGTCCAGATGCGCGGGGACGTCGGCGCCGCGCTCGGCGAGTGGATCGGCGAGCGCGGCAGCAAGCGCTGGATCGAGGGCTTCGCCGTGACGCCGCAGGGGCGGATCGCGCCCGAGGACATCGAATACCAGGGCGTGCTCGGCCGCGGCTGGCTCTCCCCCTGGGTCGAGGGCGGGCAGCTCTGCGGCAGCCGCGGCATGGCGCTGCCGCTGCTCGGCCTGCGCGTGCGCCTGCGCGGCAAGGCGGCCGAGGCCTTCACCTGCACCTATTCGGCGAGCTTCGTCGATGGCACCGCGGTCGGCCCGGTCGAGGCCGGCGAGCCGTGTGAGGCGGCGAGCCTGGCGCCGATGGAGGCGTTCCAGATCGTGCTGACCAAGCGGGCGGAAGCGGTGGTCCCAATGGGCGAGAAGACGGCCGGCGGCGGCAAGGCTGTTGGCGTCAAGACTGCTGGCGGCAAGGGTGGGGGGAAAGGGACGGCGCCCGGGAAGCCCGCGCCGGTCCCGCTACGGGGCAAGCCTGTACCCCCGACCGGACGCAAGGGCGCGCGCTAGGGCGCGGCGCGGCCAGGGGCGGGACAGGGGCGAGGCGGGACAGGGCAGGGCCGTGCGCTATCTGTTCGTGCATCAGAATTTCCCCGGCCAGTACCTGCATCTGGTGCGCGACCTCGCCGCCGCCGGCAACGAGATCCTGTTCCTCACCGAGGACAATCCCAACTTCATCGCCGGCGTGCGCAAGATCGTCTACAAGGTGCCGCGCGGCGTCAGCGCCGCGACGCATCAGGACGCGCGCGATTTCGAGCAGGCGATGCTGCGGGCGGAGGCGGTGGCGCGGGCGGCGGCGAGCCTGCGCGCGCTCGGCTTCATGCCCGACGTCATCATCGGCCATCACGGCTGGGGCGAGCTGCTCAATCTGCGCGATGTCTGGCCCGACCCGCCGCTGCTCGGCTATTTCGAGTTCTTCTACCATCTGCGCGGGCTCGATGTCGGCTTCGATCCGGAGTTCCCGACCGCGCCGGCGCTCTATCCGTCGATCCGGGCGAAGAACGCGGTCAATCTGCTCGCCCTGACCATGGATGGCGTCGGGCAGACGCCGACGCGCTTCCAGCACGAGACCTATCCGGACTGGGCGCGCCCGCGCATCCGGCTGCTGCCCGAGGGGGTGGACCTGCAGGCCTGCCGGCCGGACCCGGCGCTGCGCCAGGCGCCGTTCCAGCTCGGCCCGATCGCGCTGGCGCCGGAGCAGCGCCTCGTCACCTATGTCGCGCGCGATCTCGAGCCCTATCGTGGCTTCCATGTGCTGATGCGCGCCCTGCCGCGCGTGCTCGCCGAGCGCGCCGATACCGAGGTGGCGCTGGTCGGCGGCGATGGCGTCAGCTACGGCGCGCGCCTGCACCAGGGAACCTGGCGCGAGCGTCTGCTGGCCGAACTCGGCGGGCGGATCGATCCGGCGCGGGTGCATTTCCTCGGCAAGGTGCCCTACGCCAACTATCTGCGGCTGCTGCAGCGCTCGGACGCGCATGTCTATCTCACCTACCCGTTCGTCGCCTCCTGGTCGCTGCGCGAGGCGCTGGCGGCGGGGTGCGCGGTGATCGGCAGCGACACCGCGCCGGTGCGGGAATTCATCACCCATGGCCGCAACGGCCTGCTGACACCGTTCCACGCCCCCGATCGGCTGGCCGCGACCATCCTGGCCGTGCTCGAGGATGGCGGCGCCAATGCCCGCCTGCGCGACGGGGCGCGGCGCTTCGCCGAGGCCAACCTGGCGCTCGACGCCTCGATTGCACGCATCAAGGCGACGATCGCCGATCTCGTCGCCGGCCGGGCCGCCGCCTGAGCGGCGCGCAGGCGATTTCCGCCGCGCCGATGTTGCTCTAGACTCGCGGCCAGAACGTCAGGCCAGAACGTCAGGGAGGAACGAATGATCCACGTCGTCGCCATCATCACCGCCAAGCCGGGCCAGCGGGAGGCGATCCTGCGCGCGTTCCACGACAACATGCCGGCGGTGCACGCGGAGAAGGGCTGCATCGAATATGGTCCGGCGGTGGATGCCGAGGGGATGGGCGGGTTCCAGACCCAATTCGGCGCCGACACCTTCGTCGTCATCGAGAAGTGGGAGAGTGTCGAGGCGCTGAAGGCGCACGCCGCCTCGCCGCACATGGCCGCCTACGCGGCGCGGACGAAGGAGATGATCGCCAGCCGCGTCATCCACGTGCTCAGCCCGGCCTGACCGCCCACGTTCGGCGCCGGCCCGTCTCAGCCGAGGATCCGTCGCAGCCAGCCGCCGGCGGCGGCGACGGCCTCGCGGGCGGTGGCCACGCTGCCGGTGGCGCGCATGAAGCCGTGCAGCATGCCGGGATAGGTGGCGCTCTCCACCGGCACCGCGGCGGCGGCGAGGCGGCGGGCCAGGGCCTCGCCTTCGCTGCGGAGCACGTCGAGCTCGGCGAGCTGGATCAGCACCGGTGGCAGCCCGGCCAGATCGGCGCGCAAGGGTGCGGCGAGGGGATGGAGCCGGTCGGCGGCGTGGGCGGCGTAGCAATCCCAGTAGAACTGCATTTTCGCCCGCGTCAGCACGTAGCCCTCGGCGAATTCGCGGTAGCTCGCACTGTCCGTGTCGCTG
>JAJZFF010000195.1 GCA_021805485.1 Pseudomonadota bacterium | reverse complement strand
CTCGTGATCAACAGGTCCGGGCCGATCTCCCGCAGCATCGCGCGGATGCGGTGCAGCCGCCCGGGCAGCGAGGGGGCCGGCGCGGGCGGATCGATGAAGGTGACGTCGAGGCCGGGATCGAGATGGCTCCGGCAGCCGGTCTGCCGGTCGAGTGCTACGATCGCGTGGCGGAACCGCGCGCCGAAGCGGTTGGCCAGCGTCGCCATGCGCATCTGCGCGCCGCCGACGGCGAAACTCGGGAAGACATGCAGGATCAGCATCGCGGCGGGCGGCGTCATGAGCGCGTGGCGAGGGCGATGATGCGCGCCGCATTCTCGTCCCAGAGATAGGGGTGCGACAGCACCTCCGCGCGCGCGGCGCGGCTGAGGCGGCCGCGCAGCGCCGGGTCGGCGGCAAGCCGGCGCACCGCGCGCCACAGCGCCGCCCGATCCCCCGGATCGACCAGCAGCGCGTTGCGCTCGTGGGTCAGCACCTCGCGGATATTGGGCTGGTCGGGGGCGACGATGGCGCAGCCCGCGGCCATGTATTCGAACAGCTTCAGCGGCGAGGCATAGGCGACGGAGGCGGGCTGCAGCGCGATATCGATGCCGGCGAGAAGGGCCGGAACCGCCTCGCGGTCGACCAGCCCGGCGAAGCGCACCCGGTTCTCGATTCCGAGGGCGGCGGCGCGGGCCCGCAGGTCGGGCAGCGCGGGCCCGGTGCCGGCGATCACGAGGTCGAGCGGCAGGGTGCTGTCGCGAGCCATGTCGTCGATGATCAGGTCGAGCCCGTGCCAGGGGCGGACGAAGCCGATGAACCCGAGCACCGGCGTATGCGCGGCGGCGCGGTCCGGTTCGGGAAACCGGCCGATATCGACGCCGTTCGGCGTGATCGTGATGCGGTCGGCCGGCGCGCCCTCGGCCACGAGTATGTCGCCCAGCACCCGGGTGACGGCGAAAACCCGGTCCGCGGCGCGCCAGACGGCGCGTTCCCCGGCGCGCGCCACCGCCTGCAGGCGCAGGCCGCCATGCTGCGCGCGCTCGTCCGCCAGCGGGGAATTGACCTCGACGAAATAGCGGCAGCGGCACAGCCGCGCGGCCCAGGCGCCGGCGAGGAAAAACAGGTTGTAGCGTTCGTAGATCAGGTCGGGGCGGAATGTCCGCACCGCGCGCCACAGGCGCCAGAAGGCGGGAAGATTATAGGCCAGCTCGGCGAGTTCGCCGATGGCGGCGGGCAGCAGCCGGCGCAGCGCGCCGGCCGCGCCACCCGAATCGCCGAAGCGCGACGCGGCATAGGCGCCGGGGCCGACCACCAGGACCTCGTGCCCGGCCCGCCGGAACGCGGCGATCAGGTCCTCGAGATGCACGGACTGGCCGTCGCGCGACTGGATCCGGTGGCTGTAGAGAATTTTCATGAGGGAACGCCGGTTGTCTGGCCGCGCCGCCGGCGGGCGCGGCGCAGGGCGCCGAGCCGCTCGCGGGCGAGCATGGCAAGGCCGGCGGCGCTGCGCGGATTGATCAGCAGCAGCCCGGCCATGGTCCGGTGCCGGGAAACCCAGTCGCGCTTGTAGCGATCGTCGCCGCGCCCGAAATCGAGGTGATCCACGGTGTCGGCGGCGAGGATCGACCTGATCATCAGCGCCGTCAGAACCGTTCCGGGCGAGCGCGCCACAGCGCCCTCGACATGCGCCAGCTTGAGCAGATAGGCGCGGCCGCCGCTGATCGCCCAGTATTGCGCGGCGATCGGCCCGTCGTCATCGGCGAGAATGCCGGCGCGCAGCAGCCCCGCGCCCGCCAGCCCGCGCATGATCCGCGCGTTGATCCCGGCGAAGGGCTCGGCGGGCTTCCATGATCGGTCATAAACCGCGTCGAACTGCGCGACGGCCTGGTCGAGATCGACCGGCTCCGGCTCCGGGCCGTCGCCCGGCGACGCCGCGCCGAAGCCGAAGCAGCGGAACCGCAACGCGCCGGCGGCCCGGATCCGCCGGCGGATGGTGTTGCGCAGCGCCCCCGGCCGCCCGGAGAGCCAACGCTCGAAATCGCCATCCACCGGCATGAACCAGTTGCTGAAATGATCGAACCGGCTGACCGCGAGGCCATGCGCCGCGGCGGCCCGTTCCAGCGCGGCGATGGCCGGATCGTCCGGGTCGAGCGCGTCGAGCCGGACGACGCCGCGCACCTGGCCCATGAGATGGCGGGCGACAGCGGATGGATCGTGACCGCCCGGCCGGAACACGAGCGTATAGGGGCTGTTCAGCCCGGCCACCGGCACCAGCGCGCCGGCCCGTGAGCGGCACCATAGCGGCAGGCTCGCCCCATCTTGTGTCAGCATGGCGGGCACCAGATCACGCGGCCGCGCCGCCCCGGCGATCATGTCGAACCACAGAAAACTGCCGAACAGGTTCCGCGCCGGATCGGCAAAGCCCATCGCTCCGGCGCCGGGCCAGGGCATGATGCCCGCCGCCCCGCTCATGGCCGTGCGCCGTCATGACACGCGGCGATGAATTCGGCCGCCTTCAGCCGCCAGTCGGATCGGCTCGCGCGGGCGCGCCCGCCTTCGGCCAGCCGCGCGCGCAGCGCCGCGTCCTCGCGCAGGCGGCGCATCGCCGCGGCGATCGCCGGAACCGAATGACCGTCGACCAGCAGCCCGTTCTCGCCGTCGCGCACGGCGGCGGGGCTGCCGCCGTCGCGGCCGGCGATCACCGGCAGGCCGGCGGCATTGGCTTCCAGGAACACGAGGCCGAACCCCTCCGTATCGCCGGAGGCGAGCGCCCGGTTGGGCATCACGAACACGTCGCCGAGACGGTAATGATCGGCGAGGTCGGCATCCGGCACGTCCCCCGCGAACACCACCGCCTCGCCCACGCCCTCGGCCACGGCGATCTGCGCCAGCGTTCCGGCATAGGGCCCGTCGCCCACCACCAGGAACCGCAGCGCCGGATCCGCGCGATGCAGCGTCGCGAAGGCGCGGATCGCGTTGTCGATGCCCTTCTTTTCCAGCAGCCGGCAGACGGAGACGAACACGAAATGCCCCCGCAGGCCATGGCGTTCGATCAGGTCGCCGCGCGGGCCGCCCGGCGCGGGAGCGAATCGATCGAAATCGACGCCATTCTCGATGAGCCGGATCCGGTCCCGCGCGCCCGGCAGCATCGATGCCACGGTATCAAAGGTGAAGCGGCTGACCACGATGATGACATCGGCGGCGGCGAGCGCGGCGCGGCGGCGGCGTCCGCTCGGGTCGTAATTGTCGTCGGTGGTGATTTCCTCGCCATGCACATAGGCCACGCGGCGCAGTCCCGGCCAGAACCGCAGCACCCGCAGGATCCAGGCGCCGGACATCAATTCGCCGACGCAGACCGCACTGATCGGCCGCGTCGCCAGAATCGCGACGAGGCGGCCGAGCACCGCCAGCCGCAGGGCGAGGTCATAGGCGATGAAGCGCAGCCGGGCGATCGGGGGTTCATCGCCCGACTGGCGCAAAGGCGTGCGCAGCAGCATCAGCCGCGTCACGCGGAACGGGGCCTGCCGGTCATGCTCGCGCCAGCCGATCAGCGGCAGATCGTCGGCGTAATGGGTGCGGGGGGCGAGAACCTCGACCATGCCGTTCGCATGGCGGGCGAGTTCGCTGTAGACGAGCGCCGAGCCGCCGCGCACCGGCGGGAAATTGTTGGCGATCAGCAGGACGCGGCCACCGGCCATCACCGCGCCGCGGTCATCGGCTGCGGCCCGGCGGGGGCGAGCAGGCCGGGAATGGCATCGGTCCGGACGAACCGGCAACCCGTCCGGTCCGCGAGATCGGTCAGCATGGCCGACAGGTCGTCGTAGAAATGATGCAGGTCGCGCCGGCTCCGCACATAGGGGTTCCGGCCCGGCCAGATCGAGGAGCTATGGAAGCTGAGCGGGAAAATGCGCTGCTCCCGCGCGAGCAGGGCGTCGGTCAGACGCCGCGCCGCCCCCGCGCCATTGCCCTCGGGCGAGAGCGTCACGCGTTCGGCGCAGCCGAGGCGGGCCAGCGCCGCGCCAAGGATCTGCCGC
>JAJZFF010000515.1 GCA_021805485.1 Pseudomonadota bacterium | reverse complement strand
TGGCCCATCGCGGCGCGCGCGGCGCGGCGGGCTGATCGCCCCGCCCGCCCATCGGCCGGCGCGGCGTGGCCCTTGCGTCGATCCTTGCTAGATTCCAGAACCGGAGGCGACGCCGCGCCCTGCGGCGCCGGCAGGCGAGGAGACCGACGATGACCAAGACGCGCAAGACACCCGAGGAGTTGCGCAGCCACCGCTGGTTCGGCGCGTCCGACCTGCGCAGCTTCGGCCATCGCTCGCGGATCAAGCAGCTCGGCCACGCGCCCGAGGATTACGCCGGCAAGCCGGTCATCGCCATCGTCAACACCTGGAGCGGCCTCGCCCACTGCCACGGGCATTTTCCCGCCCGCGTCGAGGCGATCCGCCGCGGCGTGCTGCAGGCGGGCGGCTTTCCGGTCGAGATTCCGGTGATGGCGCTGCCGGAGAATTTCGTGAAGCCGACGACGATGCTCTATCGCAACCTGCTCGCGATGGAGGTCGAGGAAAGCCTGCGCTCGCTGCCGGTGGACGGCGCGGTGCTGATGGGCGGCTGCGACAAGACCACGCCGGCCACTATCATGGGCGCGATCAGCGCCGGCCTGCCGGCGATCTTCATGCCCGCCGGGCCGATGCTGCGCGGCGACTGGGGCGGGCGCATCCTCGGCTCCGGCTCGGATGTCTGGAAATACTGGGACGAGAAGCGCGCCGGCAACATTTCCGAGGCGCAATGGGAAGACATGGAATCCGGCATCGCCCGCTCGGATGGCGTGTGCATGACGATGGGTACGGCGATGACGATGACCTCGCTCGCCGAGGTGCTCGGCCTCACCCTGCCGGGCGCGACCTCGATCCCGGCGCCGGATTCGCGCCATGCCCGCATGGCGGCGGCGACCGGGCGTCGGATCGTCGAGATGGTCTGGGGCGACGTCACCCCCGCCGACCTGCTCAGCCAGGCGAGCTTCGAGAACGCGATCGTCGCCAGCGCGGCGCTGGCCGGCTCGACCAACGCGATCATCCACCTGATCGCGATGGCCCGCCGCGCCGGGATCGAGCTCGATCTCGACCGGTTCGACGCGCTCTCCGCCGGCGTGCCGGTGCTCGCCAACATCCGCCCCTCCGGCCAATACCTGATGGAGGATTTCTACTACGCCGGCGGCCTGCCGGCCTTCCTCACCCGCATCGCCGACCGGCTCGACCTCGCGACCCGCACGGTGAACGGCATGACGCTCGGCGATAACATCGCCGGAGCGACCGTGTGGAACGACGACGTGATCCGTCCGCTGGACAATCCGGTCTCCCGCGCCGAGGGGCTCGCGGTGCTGCGCGGCAATCTCGCTCCCGGCGGCTGCGTGATGAAACCCTCCGCCGCGGAGCCGCGCCTGCTCAAGCATGAAGGCCCAGCGCTGGTGTTCGACGATTACGACGCGATGGCGAAAGCCGTCGCCGATCCCGATCTCGACGTCACCGCCGATCATGTCCTGGTGCTGCGCAATGCCGGGCCGCAGGGCGGGCCGGGCATGCCGGAATGGGGGATGCTGCCGATCCCGGTGAAGCTGCTCCGCCAGGGCGTGCGCGACATGCTGCGGATTTCCGACGCGCGGATGAGCGGCACCAGCTACGGCGCCTGCGTGCTGCATGTCGCCCCGGAATCCTTCGTCGGCGGACCGCTCGCGCTGATCCGCACCGGCGATGTCATCGCCATCGACGTCGCGGCGCGGCGGATCGACGTGCGGTTGTCCGATGAGGAACTCGCCCGGCGCCGCGCGGCATGGACGACGCCGCCGCCGCGCTTTCCGCGCGGCTATGGCGCGATCTTCGCCGCCCATATCGGCCAGGCCGATACCGGCTGCGATTTCGACGTGCTGGCCCGGCCGGGGACGATCGCGGAGCCGGAAATTCACTGACATCCAGTTAGCGCGGCCGGGTTTCACGGTACCGCATCTTGCGCCCGCCCTGTCGGGACCGAACATAAGGGGCAACCCTGTTGACGTTCTTCGAAGGACATTCCGCATGACACGCATCCTCCGCCAGCCGGAAGGGCTGGATCGCGCGCTGGCCACCGGGCGCTTCGCGATCGGCCAGCCGGTGTCGCGTAGCGAAGACCCGGTGCTGCTGCGCGGCGAGGGGCGCTATACCGACGATCTCGACCGGCCGGGCCAGCTCTACGGCGTCGTGGTGCGCAGCGGGGTCGCGCATGGCATTCTGCGCGGCGTCGATACCGCAGCCGCCGCGGCGATGCCGGGCGTTGCCGCGATCATCACCGGCGCCGACATCGCGGCGTCGGGCTTCGGCCCGATGCCGGCGGCCGCGAGCCGCAACCGCGACGGGTCGGACACGCCAAGGCCCCGGCAATTCGCGCTGGCGACCGACCGCGTCAGGTATGTCGGCGACCCGATCGCCTTCGTCGTCGCCGAAACGCTCCAGCAGGCGCGCGACGCCGCCGAGGCGGTGCTGGCCGAGATCGACGCGCTGCCGGCGGTGACCGACGCGCGCGACGCCGCCGCCCCCGGCGCGCCGCAACTGCACGACGAGGCGCCGGGCAATCTCGTGCTCGACTATCATTTCGGCGATGCCGAGGCCGTCGCCGCCGCCTTCGCCCGGGCAGCGCATGTCACCCGGCTGAGCCTGCGCAGCAGCCGCGTGATCGTCAGCCCGATGGAGCCTCGTGCTGCGATCGGCGAGTTCGATCCGGCGGAGGGCTACGTGCTGCGGCTCGGCTGCCAGGGGGCGGTCAACATGCGGGGGCTGCTCTGCACCGTGCTCGGCGTGCCGAAGGAGCAGGTCCGGGTGCTGGCCGGCCATGTCGGCGGCTCGTTCGGCATGAAGGCCTCGTGCTATCCGGAATATGTCTGCGCCCTGCTCGCCGCCAGGCAACTCGGCCGGCCGGTGAAGTGGACCGACGAGCGCTCCGGCAGCTTCCTCTCCGACAGCCATGGCCGCGACCACGAGATGCTGGCCGAACTGGCCCTCGACGCCGAGGGCAATTTCCTCGCGACCAGGCTGACCGGGTTTGCCAATCTCGGCGCCTATCTCTCCAACGTGGTGCTGCTGCCGGCGACGCTGAACGCGGTGAAGAACTTCGTCGGCGTCTACCGCACCCCGCTGATGGAGGTTTCCAGCCGCAGCGTCTTCACCAACACCACCCCGGTCGGCGCCTATCGCGGCGCGGGGCGGCCGGAAGGCAATTACTACATGGAGCGGCTGGTCGAGACCGCCGCGCGCGAGATGGGGCTCGATCCGCTGGCGCTGCGCCGGCGCAACCTGATCCGCCCGGAGGCGATCCCGCATCGCGCGCCCTCGGGCCTGACCTATGACAGCGGCGATTTCCCCGCGACCCTCGACCGCGCGCTGGCCGCGGCGGACTGGGACGGGTTCGCGGCACGGCGGGCGGAGAGCGAAGCGCGCGGGCGGATCCGCGGGCGCGGGATCGGGCACTATCTGGAAGTGACGGCGGATGCGAGCCCCGAGATGGGCGGCATCCGCTTCGATGCCGATGGCGGGGTGACGATCGTCACCGGCACGCTCGATTACGGCCAGGGCCACGCGACCCCCTTCGCCCAGGTTCTGCACGGCAAGCTCGGCATTCCCTTCGAGCGCATCCGGCTGGTGCAGGGCGATTCCAGCCAGCTCCTCGCCGGCGGCGGCACCGGCGGCTCGCGCTCGATCATGCAGAGCGGCGCCGCCATCATCGAGGCCGGCGACCTCGTGATCGAAAAGGGCCGCCGCGCCGCCGCCCATCTGCTCGAAGCCGGCGAGGCCGACATCGAATTCGCCAACGGGCGCTTCAGTGTCGCCGGCACCGATCTCGGGATCGACATCATGGACCTCGCCGAACGGCTGCGCACCGCCGGCACCCTGCCCGAGGGTGTGCCCGCCACGCTCGATGTCGGCCATGTCACGCGCGGCGTGCCCTCGGCCTTCCCCAATGGCTGCCACATCGCCGAGGTCGAGCTCGATCCCGAAACCGGGGTGATCGAGGTCGTCGCCTATCACACGGTCAACGATTTCGGCGTGCTGGTGAACCCGATGCTGGTCGCCGGCCA
>JAJZFF010000300.1 GCA_021805485.1 Pseudomonadota bacterium | reverse complement strand
CAAGGCACTCGCGCTCGGCGCGCATTTCGTCTTCGTCGCCCGGCCGTTCCTCTACGCCGCGGCACTCGCTGGCGAGGCTGGGGCGGCGCATGGCATCCGCGTGCTGATGAGCGAGATCGACCGCAATCTCGCCCTCCTCGGATGCCCGGACATCGAGGGGCTCAATCCCGGCTGGCTGGTGCCGGCGAAAGCGTAGCGTCCGGCGGCGCTGGGCGCTGACGGCGGGAGGGAGACGCAGGCGCGCAGCCCGGACCGGCGCTTCAGGCGGCCGCGTCCTGGCCGAATGCGGCAAGGTCGGGGGAGCCGAACGGAAACCGGTAGTCGTGCGGCGCCGGCAGAGGGGTGGCGATCGCCTTCCGTTCCTCGCACGCGAGCAGAATGGCGAACACCTGCTCGCAGGTCAGCTCGCCGGCGTCCAGCGCTTCGCTGTAGCGCGACAATCCGCCGTCGTCGGCCCAGCGATTGAGGATGTAGCGGAACACCACGTCCACGAACCGCACCGTGCCCATGCGCTGGCGATGGCGCTCCAGCTCGAACTGGCCGAGATAGGCCAGCACCTCCTCGTCGCGCCAGGCGGGACGGGCGCTGGGGCGGACATAGACCGACGGCGCCGCGCCCGGACGCGGTGCCGGCACATCGACCAGGACCTCACGGCCGATCGGCCGGTCCAGCCGCGGCTCGACCAGGCGCAGCGCGCGCGGACCAGGCGGCAGTTTGCGGCGCACACTGGCGAAGAAGCCGCAATGGCCCAGGCCCATGCCGGCGCGCAGCAGATCCGAGCGAAACACATCGGCCAGTGCCTCGCCGAGCACTGAGCCATCGGAGTCGAGGATGCGCACGTGGCACCGCTGCGTGCAGCCCGGCAGCCAAGCCCAGCCGGCGATGGTGCCGTCGGCAGCGATGCCGTCGATGCTGCCTCTCGGCACGAGGTCCGGGTTGGGGCGCATAACGGCCTTGCCTCCTTTCTGCGGAATGAAGAGAATGCCATGATCATCGTGGAACGGAAATCCGTGAGTGAAACCCGTCTTGCGTCATGGCGTCGCAGTCCCGCGCGTTGAAGCCGGTACCGGATGGAGCGGGTGGGGCCGCCGGCCGTCGGCGTGACCGCGGCGCGCTGCAGTCGGCGCGCCTGGAGGCGGAGTTCTGGGCCCGGGATGCCGTCGTTGCCAGCGTGCCGCTGGTCGAACCCGGCGCGCGCGCCGCGGTCATCGCCGCGGTGCGCCATCCCTGCGCGCAGATCCTGTTCGGCTTCGAAGCCCAGTTGCGCGCGCTGGTACGGCTCGCGGAGGCGCGGGGCACGACCCTGTTGCTCGCGCCGGCGCCGGAGCTGTTCTCGGCCGCCGACAGCTTCGCGGCCTTCCGCCGTCTCGGCGTGAGCGTCGGCGCGGCGGAGAGGCTTCTGCATGTCCGTCTCGGCATGGCGCGGCACGCCCGGCTGCTTAAGCAGGCCAGCAACGTCATCCTCACCGGCGAGAGCCACACGCTGCTGCCCACGAGCCCGCCGCAGCACCCGTTCGGCAGCGGCGATCGCGTGCCGGCCGGGTTCATCCGGCAGTTGGTCTATTTCCCCGAGCAATCGCCGCTCTCGGGCCTGGATGGACACAGGATGCCCACCGCCATGCTCGACGACGGCGCCGCGATGGCCGATCTGCTGGCCCCGGGGAGCAGCATCGCGGGCACCACGCCGGGGGCGATTCCGAGGCTGGCGGCCGGCTGGGTCGGCGCGGATGATGCCGCCTTCTGCGCCGAGCTCGGCCTGGAGATCGGCTCCTTCGCCGAGTTCAATACGCCATCGTGGCGGGAGGCCTGGCGGGGGGGAGAGCGCGGCGGCGTGCCCGCCTCGCTGGACTGGCGGCGCGCGGTGACCCTGGCCGGCGCGGCGGGCGATGGGCCGGAGCGGTTGTCGCCGCTGCTGCTGCCATGGAACGTGGCCAACCCCGCCAGCATCGTGCCCTCCCTGATCGAGCGCCTGTGCCGCGCCGGCCGATGGGAGGATCGGGCGCTGCGGCTGGTTGTGTTCCCCTTCAATGAAAGCTGGGAGACGGCGGGGACCGTGGCCGGGCTGATCCAGCGGCTGCGCGCGGCCGGCTCCGAGCCGGCGACGCTGCGGACGATGTTCCTCGCCCGTCTGCGGGCGGACCGGGCGGCGGCGCTGATGCGTCATATCTTTCCTCTCGCCTGGGTCGAGGGCGGAGATCCGGAATGTGCCCTGACGCTGGCGCGGCTGGCGGCGCTCGGCGTGCCGGCGGTGCTCGTCGCGCCGCCGCCGAACCTGACGCTGCCGCGGGCGCTCATGCCGCGCTTCAGCGTCCTGGCCGACGAGGACTCGCGCCACGACGTGCTCGACGCGTTCGGGGCGCGGCTGTTCATGGTGCCGTCGCTGTCCGCGCGCGCCGTTGCCGCGCTGATCGGGCGCAGCCGCGAGGAGATCGCCCGGGCCGCTCCGCCCGCATTGCTGGGACGTGGCGGAGGCGCGCCGGATGCGGCACATGCCTGAGCGTCTGCCGGCGATTGCGCGCGGGGAAGCGCTGGCCGCGCTGGCACGCAACATCGCTGCCAGCGGCTGGCGCATCTACTATGACGTCTCGCCGCTGTTCGAGGAGCATTGGACCGGCATCCCCGTGGTGGCCGCTGGTCTGGCGCAGGTGCTGCTGCGGATGCTGCCGGAGACGACGCATTTCTTCTATGAGCATCACCTCGTCACCCGCGCCGCTGTCGAGGATGCGCTGGGGCGCGGCAGTGGTCTCTTCCTGCACCGGGACTTCTTCAAGGGACCGGCGCAGAACGGTGTGGTGCCGCTGTTCGACTGGGGCGCACACGCACTTGGCATCTATCCCTCGGTCAAGCGCGTGCGCCAGCTCTTCCCGCTCGAGTGCAGCATCGTCCATGATCTCTCGACATTGGTGACGCCGCAGTTCCACGAAATCGCCAACATCCGCTACCACGCCGAGAGCATGATGAGCGATCTGCGCAGCAACGCCGTCACCTTCGGCGTCTCGCGCGCCACCGTCGAGGATATCGCCGCCTATCTCGGCATCGATGAACGTCGGCTGGCGGTGGCCTATAACGGTGTCTCCTGGCCCTGGTGGTTCCCGATCCAGGTCGAGAACGAGCGTGAGCCGGCGGATGCGGATCCCTATTTCCTGGTGCTCGGCACGCGCGAACCCCGCAAGAACATCGTGCGCATCTTCGAGGTGCTGGCGCTGTTCCCCGAATTGCTGGACAGCGTGCGTATCGTCATCGCCGGGCGAATGGGCTGGCTGCGCGAGCAGCAGATGATCCCGCCCGAACTGGAGAAGGCGATCGCGACGGGCCGGCTCGTGCTGCCGGGATTTGTTTCCGAGTTCGAGAAATACTGCCTGCTCTCCGCCGCCGCCGCGACGATCTATCCTTCGTTCTTTGAAGGCTTCGGCCTGCCGGTCCTGGAGAGCCTTTCCGTCGGCACGCCGTGCATCGCTTCGTTCAGTTCGGCGATTCCCGAGGTCGGCGGTCCCTTATGCACCTATTTCGACCCGTTCTCCGCCGAGAGCCTCTATCGCGCCATCCGCGCCGTGCTGGCCGACCCGCCCAAGCAGCGCGTGGACTTCCGGGAGGCCTGCCGGGCGACCGCCGAGCGTTTCACCTGGGAGCAGATGCTGTTCCAGATCCTCACCCGCATGATGCCGGAAATGGAGCGCCACGACTCGATCGCGATCGGTCAGCTCAAGCTGCTGGAGCACACGCCGTCGCCTTCCGTGCCGGAGCGCCGCCGGCGCGGCCGGCCGGCGCCGGTGTGACCGACGCGGATCGCGTGGACCGGCGCGGCTTGATCCGCCGCCGCGCGCGTGCTTGGACTGCGCCATGCCGATTCTGACAGGCAAGGCGCGTGTGGCCGGTGTGCTGGGCTGGCCGGTCGGGCACTCCCGCTCGCCCCGGTTGCACGGGTTCTGGCTGGACCGGTATCGCATCGACGGCGCCTATGTGCCGCTGCCGGTGGCGCCGGAGCATTTTGCCGCCGCCGTGAAGGGGCTCGCGGCGGCGGGCT
>JAJZFF010000628.1 GCA_021805485.1 Pseudomonadota bacterium | reverse complement strand
GCGGCCTCGACATCCACGCGGATGATGCGTCCGTTCGGGCCGCTTCCGGTGATTGCGCCGAGATCGAGCCCCGCCTGCAGCGCCATGCGCCGGGCGAGCGGGGAGGCGACGGAACGCGGCGCCGCGTCGTGCCCGTTCGGCGCAGGCGCAGGCAATGGCGCGGCAGGCGCGGCAGATGCAGGCGCGGCCGGTGCCGGCGTGGACGGTGCAGGGCTGGGGGGCGGCGGCGGCGCCTGCGGCGCGGCTGCCGCGGGGACCGCCTCGCCGCTGGCGACCAGCACGGCGATCGGGTCGTTGACCTTCACGCCCTGGGTGCCATCGGCAACGAGAATCTTGCCGAGCACGCCTTCATCGACGGCTTCGACCTCCATCGTCGCCTTGTCGGTTTCGATCTCGGCGATGACGTCTCCGGCGCGGATGGTCTCGCCTTCCTTCTTGAGCCAGCGCGCGAGCGTGCCCTCGGTCATGGTCGGGCTCAGTGCCGGCATGAGAATGTTCGTCGCCATCGATGGGTCTCCCTTTACCGCGCGCCGTGCATCAGCTTGCGCGCCGCGTCCGCCACCCAGTCCGGCTGCGGCAGTGCGAGTTTTTCGAGATTGGCTGCATAGGGCAGCGGGACATCGAGGCCGTGGACGCGCGAGGGCGGCGCGTCCAGCCAGTCGAAGCAGTGCTCGATGATCTGCATGCAGACCTCCGCGCCAATGCCGGCGAAGGGCCAGCCTTCCTCGACGGTGACCAGGCGCGAGGTCTTTTTGACGCTGGCGACGATGGTCTCGGTATCGAGCGGGCGCAGCGTGCGCAGATTGATCACCTCGGCGGAAATTCCCTCCGCGGCGAGTGCCTCCGCCGCCTGCAGAGCGACGCCGACCATGATGCTGAAGGCGACGATGGTGACGTCGCTGCCCGGACGCTCGATCCTTGCGCGCCCGATCGGCAGGATGAACGCGTCATCGGTCGGGCAATCGAAGGTCTGGCCGTAGAGGATTTCGTTTTCGAGGAAGATCACCGGGTTCGGGTCGCGGATGGCGGCGCGGAGCAATCCCTTGGCGTCGGCCGAAGACCAGGGCGCGATCACCTTCAGCCCAGGCACGTGCGCATACCAGCTCGCGTAGCACTGGCTGTGCTGGGCGGCGACGCGCGAGGCCGCGCCGTTGGGGCCGCGGAAGACGATCGGGCAATGCATCTGCCCGCCGGACATGTAGCGCGTCTTGGCTGCCGAATTGATGATGTGGTCGATCGCCTGCATGGCGAAATTGAAAGTCATGAACTCGAGGATCGGCTTGAGACCGGTCATCGCCGCGCCGACGGCCATGCCGGTGAAGCCGTGCTCGGCGATCGGCATATCGATCACCCGCTTGGGGCCGAACTCGTCGAGCAGGCCTTGGCTGATCTTGTAGGCGCCCTGGTACTGGGCGACTTCCTCGCCGAGCAGCAATACGTCGCCGTCCCGGCGCATCTCCGCTGCCATCGCATCGCGCAGCGCCTCGCGCACGGTGATCGGCGCCTGCGCGCCCCAATCCTTCTCCGCCGCCGTGTGTGCCTGGGTCTGTACGGCGGCCGCAGGGGCGGGGCTCGGCGCCGGTCTTGGCGCCGGCGCGGGCGGCGCCGCTTTCGCCGCCGGGGCCGCGCCATCCCCCTCGCCGGCGAGCACGGCGATCGGCGTGTTCACCGCCACCCCCTCGGTGCCCTCCTCGACGAGAATCTGGGCGATCTTGCCCTCATCCACCGCCTCGACCTCCATCGTCGCCTTGTCGGTCTCGATCTCGGCGATCACGTCGCCGGCGCGCACCGCATCGCCGACCTTCTTCAGCCAGCGGGCGAGCTTGCCCTCGGTCATGGTCGGCGAGAGGGCCGGCATCAAAATCTGTGTGGACATCGCTCTCACGCCTCCGCCAGCACGTCGGTCCAGAGTTCGGACGGGTCCGGCTCGGGGCTCGTCTGCGCGAACTCGGCCGCGTCCTGGATCACTGCCTTCACGTCGTCCTCGATGGACTTGAGCTTTGCCTCGTCAACGCCGGCCTCGGCAAGCTGCGCGCGCAAATGGTCGATCGGGTCGTGCTCGGCGCGCATCTTCTGCACCTCCTCGCGGGTCCGGTATTTCGCCGGATCGGACATCGAGTGGCCGCGATAGCGGTAGGTCTGCATCTCCAGCAGGAAGGGGCCGTTGCCGGCGCGGCAATGCGCCACCGCCTCCACCGCGGCCTCGTGCACCGCGACGACGTTCATCCCATCCACCTGCCGGCCCGGGATGCCCCAGGGGGCGCCGTTCAGGGAGAGGTTCTTCGACGCGCTCGAACGCTCGACGCTGGTGCCCATGCCGTAGCGGTTGTTCTCGATGACGAAGACCACCGGCAATTTCAGTAGCGCCGCGAGATTGAAGCTCTCGTAGACCTGGCCCTGGTTGGAGGCGCCCTCGCCGAAATAGGTCACGGAGACATTGTCGTTGCCGCGATAGGCATTCGCAAACGCGAGGCCGGCGCCGAGGCTGACCTGCGCGCCGACGATGCCGTGCCCGCCGAAGAAGTTCTTCTCGCGCGAAAACATGTGCATCGAGCCGCCCTTGCCGTGCGAATACCCCCCCGAACGGCCGGTGAGTTCGGCCATCACCCCACGCGGCGCCATGCCGGTGGCGAGCATATGGCCGTGGTCGCGATAGGAGGTGATCACCTGGTCCCCCTCCTTCAGGGCCATCTGCACGCCGACGACCACCGCCTCCTGGCCGATATAAAGGTGGCAGAAGCCGCCGATCAGTCCCATGCCATAGAGCTGGCCCGCGCGCTCCTCGAAGCGGCGGATCAGCAGCATGTCGTGATAGGCCCTTATCAGATGCTCGGTTGCGGGCTCGCTTGCCCGTGCCTTGCCGCGCTTCCTGCTCTCGGCTGCCTGCGCCATCGCCACCCTCGCCCCAACGCCTCAATCAGGCTCAGAGGTAGCCGCTGGCGCGCGCCGCGGCAAGCGCTGCCAGCGTAATCCGCTGATTGTGCAATGCAAAAGCCGACCTTCGCGGAAACTGCGCGCAGTCGCCGGAAAATGTTCGATCCTGTCCACAGCCGCGGCCGGGGAGATAGTTCGTGTCGTATCTCCGCTCGGGGGCAGCGCTTGGTGGCTAATTGCTGCGCTGGGCCGGCGGCAGTGGCACGACGATTTCTTTCGGATCTGCGAGATTGAGCATGGCCCGTGCCCGCTCATCGAGCAGGTCGCGGTCCAGATGAGCCGCGCGCAACGACAGCACGCGGGCTTCCCAGGCCCCGAGCTCCTGTTGCGTGCGCGCGAGGGCGGCGTCGGCCGTGTGCAGGTCGTGCTGGCGTGTGGCGTAGGCCTTGAGGCCGAACTCGCCGCTGGTCGCATTCCAGCCGAAATAGCCGACCAGGCCGAGGAACAGCAGCGGCAGCAGCGCGGCCCGCAGCCTGCGTCGCGTCGAACGCATCAGCGCCATGCCATGCTCTCCTGAAAGCGGGGCGAATCGTCCACCAGCCAGTGTAACCGACCGTTACGGCGGATGACCACGATGTAAGCCGTAAGCCGCAGTAATGTCATTAGCGAAATCTTATCTGTGCGGTCGGGCGATGGCCGCGCCACCTGCATTCGTTGGCCCGCCGTGCGACGGACGGACGGGGCGGACAGCGGACCAGGCTATCGGGCCTGACTGGATCAATGAAGGAGGTCTGCGTCATGCGTTTGCAACGGCTCACTCTGGCGGTCGCTGGGTCCCTGGCGCTGCTGTGCTTGGCCTTGCCGGCCAAGGCCGATCCACCTTGGCGCGGCGGGGATGGCTGGCGCGGCGGCTGGCGCGGCCACGAATGGCGCGAGCATCACGGCTGGTGGGGTGGCGGCTGGCGGCGCGACGGCTGGGGTTGGCCAGGAGTCTATGGCTATGCCGCGGTACCGCCTCCGGTCGTGTATGCGCCGCCTGTCTATACGGCCCCGCCCGCCTATTACGCTCCCCCGCCGGTGGTGGTGGCGCCGGGGATCAATTTCGGTGTCCACATTCCGTAGTGGCCTGATTCCAAAGTGGTCTGATGCCAACGCCCGCTGCAGGGCGTTGGC
>JAJZFF010000046.1 GCA_021805485.1 Pseudomonadota bacterium | reverse complement strand
GAACATCACCTATCGCGTGCTGTTCAACGACGCGGTGGCGATGACCGGCGGCCAGCATGTCGACGGGCCGCTGAGCGTGCCGCAGATCACCCGCGAGCTCGCCGCCGAGGGGGTGAAGCGGGTCGAGGTCGTCACCGACGAGCCGGAGAAATACCAGGGTGTTGCCGATCTCGCGCCCGGCGTCACCGTGTCGCACCGACGCGAGCTGGACGCGATCCAGCGCGCCATCCGCGAGATCCCGGGCGTGACCGCGATCGTCTATGACCAGACCTGCGCCACCGAGAAGCGCCGCCGCCGCAAGCGCGGCACGATGGCCGACCCGGCGAAGCGCGCCTTCATCAACAAGCGCGTCTGCGAGGGGTGCGGGGACTGTTCGCAGGTCTCGAACTGCATCGCCGTGGTGCCGGTGGAAACCCCGTTCGGCCGCAAGCGGGCGATCGACCAGTCCGCCTGCAACAAGGATTTCTCCTGCGTCGAGGGGTTCTGTCCCAGCTTCGTCACGATCCATGGCGGCGGGCTGAAAAATCCGGAGGCGACACTCGCCGCCCCGCCCGGCGACCTGCCCGAACCCACGCTGCCGTCGCGGGAGTGGGACATGGTGGTGGCCGGAATCGGCGGCACCGGCGTGGTGACCATCGGCGCGCTGCTCGGCATGGCCGCGCATCTCGACGGAACGCCGGTTTCGGTCGTCGATGTACTCGGCCTCGCGCAGAAAGGCGGCGCCGTGGTCTCGCATCTGCGCTTCGGCGGCGCGGCCGGCACCGGCCAGGCGCTGCGCGTGCCGGCGGGCCGGGCCGACCTGCTGCTCGGCTGCGACGCGCTGGTCGCCGGCGAGCGCGAAACGCTCGACTGCCTGGGCGACAAGACGCAGGCGGTGGTCAACCTGCACGAGACGATCACCGGGGAGTTCACCCGCAACCCCGCTTTCTCACTGCCGATGGCCCGGCTGCGGCAGACCCTGGCGCGCCGGGTGGGAGACGCGCATCTCGACACGATCGAGGCGACCGCGATCGCCACCGCGCTGATGGGCGATGCGATCGCCGCCAACCTGTTCCTGCTCGGCTATGCCTGGCAGCGCGGCCTCGTGCCGGCGAGCCGCGCCGCCATCACGCGGGCGGTGGAGCTGAACGGGCAGGCGGTCGCGCTCAACCTCGCCGCCTTCGCCTGGGGCCGGGCGGCGGCGCATGACCGCGCCATGGTCGAGGCCGTGGCGCCGCCGCGGGAGGTGGCGCCGGTGGGGTTCAACGCGCTGTTCGACAAGCTGCGCGAGGATCTCGCCGCCTACCAGAACCGCCGCTATGCCGCGCGCTTCGCCGAGACCGTCGGCGCCGTGCGCGAGGCGGAGCGCGCGGTGCGGCCGGACTCGACCGAACTCGCCGACACCGTGGCGCGCACGCTGCACCGGCTGATGGCCTACAAGGACGAATACGAGGTCGCCCGGCTCCATTCCCTCCCCGAATTCCGCGCCGAGCTGGAACGCACCTTCACCGACACCGGCGATATCCGCCTGCACCTCGCCCCGCCGCTGCTGGCGCGGCGCGACAAGGTGACCGGCCTGCCGCAAAAGCGCGAATACGGCCCCTGGATGCTGAAGGCGCTGGCCGCCCTCGCGCCGCTGAAAGTGCTGCGCGGCACGGTGCTCGACCCGTTCGGCCACAGCGCCGAGCGGCGGGCCGAGCGCGCGCTGATCGGCCGCTACGAGACCACGGCGCGGCGCATCGCCCTGCTGCTGGCCGAGGACAACTTCGCCGCCGCCCTGGCGCTGGCCGCGATTCCCGCCGAAATCCGCGGCTTCGGCCATGTGAAGGCGCGCAGCCTCGCCGCCGCCGGGGCGCGCTGGGCCGAGCGCGAGGCCGCCTTCATCGCGCCGGCCCCGGCAGCCGCGCCGCACCTGCCGGCGGAGGCCGCCGAATGATCAGCCGCGCCGGAGCAAAATGGCGCGGCGGCGCAGCAGGCGGGCGAAGAGCGGCATGGTGAACATCACCAGCACCACCCGCAGCACATGCACGGCGAGCACGAAGGTCACGTCGGTGCGGGCGGCGATCGCCATCGCCAGCGCGGCATAGATGCCGCCGGGCAGCGTGGCGAGATACCCGTCGAAATCCGAGGCGCCGGCGAGATGCGCGAGCAGCACGCCAAGCCCGGCGCAGATCACGTTCACCAGCAGGATGAGCGCCAGCGCCGTCGGCAGCGCGCGGCCGATCTCGGCGATCCGGCCGCGGGTGAAGCGCACCCCGGCCTGCCAGCCGATCACCGCATAGGCGAGATCGACGATCGGGAACGGCACGCTCGCGCCGCCGGTGCGGCCGGTGAGGGTGATCGCGGCGGCGACGATCAGCGGCGCGAGCAGCGGCCCGGCCGGCATGCGGGTCAGGCGCGCGAGCACCAGGCCCGCCGGCGCCGCAATGGCGACGAGGGAGAGCCCCGCCAGCCCGGCCGGCCGCGGCGCTGCCGCCGCCGGATGCCCGCCGGCATGAAACACGAAGGCGGCGACCAGCGGCATCGTCGCGGTAACGAAGCCGACGCGCAGATACTGCACCACCGCGACCATGCGGATATCGGCGCCAAGCTCGGCGGCCAGCGCCACGATGGCCGAGGCACCGCCGGTGGTCAGCGCCAGCGCCCCCGTCGTCGCGTCCACATCGCGGCGCAGCCCCATCAGCAGCCCGGCGCCAATCGAGACCAGCAGCGTGATGAAGGTGACGATCACCACCGGCACCGCATGGGCGGCGAGCGCGCGCAGCGTCGAGGCACGGACCAGCGCGCCGATGACGACGCCGAGCACCGCCTGCGCGCCGAGCGTGGCGCTGCGCGGCACGCCCTCGGGCGCCAGCCCGCCCAGGGCGAGCGCGGTGGCGACGAACAGCGCCGCGAACAGCGCCGCGGAAGGCACCCCCATCCGCGCCAGCAGAAGGGACAGCGCCACGGTCGCAAGTGCGAGCAAAACCCAGCGCGATGCCGCAGCGTTACGCGGCACCCTCATGAGCATACCGGAAAAAACGTCAGGTCAGGTGCCATTCGCATGGCGGAAACTCTGGCACCGTGCGGAACATCCCGCCAGTTCCCGCCTCGCGCCTCACCCATGATGCCAGGGCAATGGCCCGCCGCAGGCGCGGCGGGCGGCGGCGGACTCAGCGGCGGCCGATCTCGGTGACCAGAAAGTCGCGGAATACCGACACGCGCTTCGAATTCCGCAATTCCTCGGGATAGACGAAATACATGTCGATCTTGGGCGCCTTCACTTCCGGCAGGATGCGGACCAGCCCGGTCGTATCCTCGGTGAGATAATCCGGCACGGCGCCGATGCCGATGCCGCTGCGGATGGCCACCAGCATGGCCTGCAGCGAGTTCACCTCCAGCGCGCCGGCGCGCGACGCCGCACCGTCCGGCCGGCCGATGCTGGCGATCCAGTTGACGTCGGCCACCGGCGGCTTGCGGTCGCCGAACAGGATCAGCCGGTGATCGTCGAGATCCTCCGGCCGCTCCGGCGCCTTGCCCACCTCGCGCAGATAGTCCTCCGAGGCGAAGATGTGCCAGCGGATCTCGCCGAGGCTGCGCTGCACGAGGTCGGGCTGGCGCGGCGGATGCATGCGGATCGCGACATCAGCCTCGCGCATCGCGAGGTCGAGATCGACATCGTCGAGCAGCAGCGAGATGCTGACATCCGGATACTGCTTGAGGAAGCCGCGCAGCCGGGGGGCGAGCCAGACGACGCCGAAGCTGTGCGTCGTCGTCACTTTCAGCCGCCCGGCCGGGCGCTCCTTGCTCTCGGCCAGCAGCGCCTCGGTCATGGCGAGCTTGGCGAAGACGTCGCGCACCGTGCGGTTGAGCTGCTCGCCCTGCTCGGTAAGGATCAGCCCGCGCGCGTGACGGTGGAACAGCGGCACCGCCAGCGCCTCCTCCAGCGCCGAAATCTGCCGCGACACGGCGGATTGCGAGAGGTTGAGCACATCGCCCGCATGGGTGAAGCTGCCCGCCTCGGCGACCGCGTGAAACACGCGCAATTTGTCCCAGTCCATGTGATTGCCTGTCACGGTGAGCATCCCTTT
>JAJZFF010000549.1 GCA_021805485.1 Pseudomonadota bacterium | reverse complement strand
CGAGGTGGTATTCGGCGGCATGGAGGGCCAGCCGCTGGAACCCTGGTTCGGCGACTGGGTCGAGGGGCGGCTGACACCGCCCGGCGCCGAAAGCTTCGCCGACATCACCGCCCGCGCCGGCACCGCGCTGCGCAGCATCCTGGCGAGGCCGGGGCCGCTGCTGCTGGTCTCGCACGGCGCCTTCTTCCGCGCGGTGCGCGGCCTGCTCGGCGTGAGCCTGGAAGGCCGCACGGCCAATGCCGCGCCCATTCTCTGCGCGCCGGAGAGCGAGGGGTGGCGGACGGCGATGGCCGCCGAACTCGACGAGGCGGTGGCGCCGGGCGCAATGTAAGCATCGTTCACATCCGCGGGCCGGATGACGATTGGGGGAACGTAACATGGAAATGGGCTTTTTCGCGCCGAGGCACATGGATATCGGCGGCGGGGCGGCGGCGCGGATCGCGGCCCTGCTCGGCCGCTTCGGCCTGTCGCGGCCGCTGATCGTCACCGATCCGGTGATGGTGAAGCTCGGCCTGGTCCGCCGCATCACCGATGCGCTGGAAGCGGCAGGGATCGTCTGCACGATCTTCAGCGACACCGTGCCGGAGCCGGTCGATACGGTGGTGGAGGCCGGCGTCGCGGCCGCGCGCGGCGGTGAGTTCGACTGTCTGATCGGCTTCGGTGGCGGCTCGCCGATCGACACGGCGAAGGCGATCAACATCCTGCTCGCGGCGGCGCCGGGCGCGCGGATGCGCGATTTCAAGGTGCCCGTCGCCGCCGACACGGCGGCGCTGCCGCTGATCGCGGTGCCGACGACCGCCGGCACCGGCTCGGAAGCAACGCGGTTCACCGTGATCACCGATACCGAAACCGACGAGAAGATGCTGATCGCCGGCCTCGGGGCGTTGCCGCTGGCGGCGGTGGTCGATTACGAACTGACCATGAGCGTGCCGCCGCGCACCACCGCCGATACCGGGATCGATGCCTTCACCCACGCGCTGGAGGCCTATGTCTCGCGGCGGGCGAACCCGGTGTCCGACGCCTATGCGCGCAGTGCGATGCGGCTGATCGGCGCCAATCTGCGCAAGGTCTGGCAGACGCCGCAGGATCGCGACGCGCGCGAGGCGATGATGCTCGGCGCGACCCTCGCCGGGCTCGCCTTCTCGAATGCTTCGGTCGCGCTCGTGCATGGCATGTCGCGGCCGATCGGCGCGCATTTCCATGTGCCGCACGGCATGTCGAACGCGATGCTGCTGCCGGCGGTGACGCGCTTTTCGCTCAACGCCGCGCTGCCGCGCTACGCCGAATCCGCCCGCCTCGCCGGGTTCGCCCGCGCCGACGACGCCGACCAGCTGGCCGGCGCCAGGCTGATCGAGGCGCTGGAGGCGATCAATGCCGAGCTCGAGGTGCCGACGCCGCAGGGCTTCGGCGTGGCCCGCGCCGACTGGGACGCGCTGCTGCCCAGGATGGCGGAACAGGCGCTCGCCTCCGGCAGCCCCGGCAACAATCCGGCGGTGCCGGATGCTGCCGAGATCGTCAGGATCTACGAAGCGATTTTCTGAACTCGCGTCCCGGCCGCGCGCTCAGGCGAGCGCGAGGTCGGCGGCGAGTTCGAGCAGGGCGAGGTCGCGTCCCGGCCCGGCGATGAGGGACAGGCCGACCGGCGCGCCGTTCACCTTGCCGGCCGGAATGGTGAGTTCCGGCAGGCCGGCGAAGGCGGCGATGATGCCGACGCGCAGCGTTCGCGTGCGGACGTCTTCATAGACCGGCTGCTCCGCCGCAACCGGCGGGGCCGGGCAGGGCGAGGTCGGGATCACCAGCACCGCGCCGCCGGCCAGCAAGGCGTGCATCCGCGCCGTGTGAGTCCGCCGTGCCGCGTTGCCCTCGGCGGCGGCCTCGGCGGTGAAGCCGCGCGTCGCGGCGACCCGGCCCGCGGTGACGGGGTCGAGCAGCGGCTTGACCGTCTCGATGAAGCCGACCAGCGTCAGCCAGGTCTCGCGCCCGCGCACGGCGTTCTGCCAGGCCAGCATCCGGTCGAGCCCCTCCGGCACCGGGTCGGCTTCGCCCATCGGCCCCAGCCGGGCGAGCGCGGGTTCGAGGGCAGCGACGACCTCGGGATCGGCATTGGCGAAGGCTGCGGGAACCCTGAGAAACTGGGCCGCGAGTGGTGGCGCGGGTGGCAAGAGCGCCTCGCCGACGCGGAGCATGGTCTCGGCATCGCGGGTGAACCAGCCGGGCGTGTCGAAGCTCGGGGCCAGCGGCGCGGCCCCGGCCAGGCTGAGCAGTCCCTGGGTCGGGCGCAGCCCGTAGAGCCCGCAATAGCTGGCCGGAATCCGCACCGAGCCGCCGGTATCCGAGCCGATGCCGACATGGGCGCGGCCGGACGCGACCATCGCCACCGAGCCGCTCGACGAGCCGCCCGGCAGCCGGTCCGGCGCCGCCGGGTTGAGCGGCGTGCCATAATGGGCGTTGCGGCCCTCGAGGCCGAAGGCGAGTTCGACCGTCGTCGTCTTGCCGGTGACGCGGGCGCCGGCCTCGAGAAGCTGCGAGACGATCCAGGCATGCGAGAGGGCGGGGCCGAAATGCCGCCCCCAGTCGGGGTTGCCGAAGGCGGTGACTTCGCCGGCAATGTCGAAAAGGTCCTTGACGACCATGTCGAGCCCGGCGAGCGGGCCGTGCGGATTGCCCCGGATGTCGAGCGACTTGATCAGGCCGAGATCGGGAGCTTCGGAGAGGGGGTGGCGCGTTTCCATGGTGAAAGGGTAACAGAGTTCGGCGCCGGGTTGAACCGGCTCCCGGCAGGGTTAAAATCGGCGGGCCGGCACCGATATTTCCGCCAGAGGACAAGGACAAGGGTCGATGAACGCCACTGCCACCACCGCGGATGCCGCGACGATCGAGGCCGCCGACAAGGCCGCCCGCCACTGGGTCAGCCCCGATCCCGGACCGCTCAAGCCAGGTTCGGAAGCACACAAGCGCGCCGTCTGCGCGATGTTCCACGAAACGTTCAATCCCTACAAACCCTCGGTCATCGAGTGGCCGAAGCTCGACCCTGAAACCCTGCACAAGATCACCTCGCTGCCGATCTGGGACATCGCGGTGCAGACCGAGGGCAAGGCGCGGCTGCGGATGGCGGCCTATGCGCGGATCATCGCCGATCCGGACATGAGCAAGACGATCGAGCTGAACGGCTGGGAGGAGAACCGGCACAAGGAGGTGCTTTCCAAGCTGGTCGAGGCCTACGACATCCCGCTCGAACCGGAGCCGGAATATCGCCAGCCGAAGGATCCCGAATGGGCCTATCTGGTCACCGGCTATTCCGAGTGCGTCGACAGTTTCTTCGCGTTCGGCCTGTTCGAACTGGCGAAGCGGTCCGGCTTCTTCCCGGCCGAACTGGTCGAGACCTTCGAGCCGGTGATGCAGGAGGAGTGCCGGCACATCCTGCTCTTCGCCAACTGGGTCGCCTGGCACCGCGCGAAACTGCCGCTGCACCGGCGGGTCTGGTTCGAGATGCGCGTTGCGGCGGTGTGGGCGTTCCTCGGCTGGGAGCGGATCGGCATCGCCCGCGGAATGGACGACGGCGGCAAGGACACGTCCAAGGCGCAGGACAACAATTTCACCGTGACCGGCAGCAAGTCGGTCAGTTCCGAAGACATCTCGGTGCCGGAACTGATGCGCATTTGTATCGAGGAGAACGACCGGCGCTTCGCGGGCTACGACCGGCGGCTGCTGCGGCCGACCACGATGCCGACTCTGGTGCGGATCGCGCTGAAATTCATGCCGAAGCCGCGCCGGAAGGCGGCGGCATGAGCGGCGGCGGCACCGCCGGCGGCAACGAACGGCAGATCGCCTACTGGAACGAGGTCGCCGGGCCGAAATGGATCCGTGTCCAGGCGGCGATGGAGGCGCGGCTGACGGGCGTCGAGGACCGGCTGGTGGAACGGGCCGCGCCCCGCCCTGGCGAGCGGGTTCTGGAGATCGGCTGTGGCACGGGGACCACTACGTTGCGGCTCGCCGGGCTGGTCGGTGAGGGCGGGCATGTCACCGCCGTCGATGTTTCCCGCCCGATGCTTGAGGCG
>JAJZFF010000508.1 GCA_021805485.1 Pseudomonadota bacterium | reverse complement strand
GACCGCCCGGCCGCCGGATTGCGGCGCCGAGGCCGCGGTGTATTGCGCCTGGCCGGAGGGGTTGGTGACATCGGCATGGGCGGCGAGCGGCGCCAGGGCGGCCAGCATGGTCAGGGCGGTGACGGCGATTGCGAGAGTACGCATCGGATAACTCCTTTTCATGATGCGGGGATCGAACCCCGCCTTGGCTCCGGAGGTGGCGATGCGGCGGCGGCGGCGGAACATGCCGGTTCCGGCTAAGACTAATTCCGTCCAGGCATGGAACGGGGGCGCGGGTCAGTGCCCGTCGTGGTCGTCGTCATGGTCGCCATCGTGGTCGCCGGCGCGATCCCCATCGTGGTCGCCGTCGTCGAACCGGTCGTCATCGTCGGCATGCTCGTCGTCCGGGGCGTAGTCCGGGTATTGATAGACGGGGCCGTAGGCCGGACCGTAGCCGGCGCCGTACCCGTAGGGCGCGCCGTAGCCGAAGGATGGCGGGGCATAATAGGCCGAGCCGTAATACGGTTCGCCGGCGGTCGTGGTGCAGCCGGCCAGGCCGAGGACGGCGATGCCGAGCGCGGCCAGGATGAGCGCGGGAGCGTAAGGCGCGATCCTGTCCATCTCCGGCAGATTGGTCCGGCGGAGCCAGTGTCCAGAGCCGCCACATCAATCCTGCTTGAGCGGACGCGCGGGGCCGGGTTGCGGAATTATATTGTTTTGTAATCGTAATGATTTGGGCACACGAAGCCGTTTCCCGTTCAGGCGCGAAAGGTGGCGGCGCGGGGCGGACGGAAGGGACGGCGGCGCGGGTGGCGCGGTGGTCGCGGGCGCACGATCGGCGCGGCTTCGGGCGGGTCTGGCTGTGGCTGAACCGCGGCCGGGCGGGGCGGGCGCAAGGGCGGCGTCGGGCGGGGCAGGCGCAGGGCAGGCGGCGGGCGGAGGCCGAGCAGGTGGCAGAGCGGACGCAGCGCGCGGCCGGTCTCGGGACGGGCTTCGAGCAGCGCCGCCATCTCGGGGGTTGCGAGGATATGTGCGAGTTGCGCCGCGACGCCGGCGAGTTCGGGCAGGGCGCGGCGGAGCCAGAACCGGCCGCGCGGCAGGGGGCGCGGTGCGGCGCGGCGTTTGGTGTCTGGCGCCGGGTGGCGCGGGGCGGACGTGCGGCGGCGCGGCGGCGCAGAGGGGCGGCGCGAAAAAATGGTGAAGCGGGCGGCGAGGCGGCGCAGCCGGGTCCAGACCAGCAGGATCAGCGCGCCTGTCAGGCCGCGCGACAGACCCTTCGCCGCCACCACGTCGCACAGCCCGGCGACGATCGCATCGAGGCGGGCGGCCAGGGCAGCGCCGTCGGGATACAGGGCAGAGGCGTCGGGGTTTGGCGCGGCGTCCATGCAAGCAGAGCACCACGAAGGCCGGGGGGTGGGCAAGACGATTCCGGGCAGGACGATCCTGGGCAGGGCGATCCTGGGCAAGACGATCCTGGGCGCGATCGGCGATGGCCGGGCGCGGCCGGGGTTCAGGCGTCGCTGCCCGCTTCGGCCAGTTCGTCGAACCAGAGCAGGGTGAGTTCCTTGACGATGCGGCCACGGATTTCCTCGTGCGAGGAGAACTCGCCGGCGAAATGGCTTTCGACCAGCGGGCCGACGCGGGCGGCGGCCTCGGGGCGGGTGTCGAGATAGGCGGAGATCCTGGCCTCGGCGTCGGCCGGGCCGAGGGCGCGGCGCTCGGACTGGGTCTGCTGGGCGCGCATGCACCAGCCGAGATAGGCGGCGAGGGCGCCGAGCGCGGTTTTCGGCGCGGTGACCTCGACCTTGTAGCGGAACCCGCGATGCCATTCGACGAGCCGGTCAAGCGGCATCGGCCGGGCGATGCCGTAGCCCTGGCCGTAATCGGCGCCGAGAATGGCGGCGGCCTCGACCATGCCGGCATTGGCGAGGCCCTCGACGGTCAGCTTCATGTCGAACGAATGGGCGAGGCGGGTGAGGTAGAGGATGAATTCGAGCGCGCGTTCCGGGCGGTAGAGCGCGCTCTGCACCAGGGCCTGGTCGATCTTCACGTCGTCGAAGCCATAGCGGTCGAGGCGGAGCAGGGAGCTGTGGCCGGAGCCGAGATCGTCCTCGGCGATGCGGATGCCGGCATCGCGGATGCGGTTGAGGAAGGCGTGGCGCAGGGTTTCGTCCACCCCGAAATCGTGGCCTTCGAGGATTTCGAGCTGGATCTGGTGGGGCAGCAGCCCGTGCGCGCGCATCCGGGCGAACAGCGTGTCGATGAAGCGGGAATCGGCCATGCCCTCGGCGGGGAAGTTCAGGGCGATGGTGACATCGGTGCCGAGGGCGGCGACCTCGCGGCAGGCCTTGGCACCCTCGTCGAGCCCGATCGCGAAGAGGCGGAAAAGATCCTCGGAGCCGAAGGCGGGCATGAAATGCTTCGGCTCGATGATGGCATCGTCCTCGCCGATCAGCCGGGCGAGGCCTTCGAGCTTGCGCAGGGCGCCATCGTCGAGGTCGATGATCGGCTGGAAGTGGAAGGTGACGCGGCCGGAGTCGAGCATGCGGCGGTAAAGCTGGCGCTCGTGCAGGGGGATGACCGGGGCGCGGCTGAAGCGCTGCACCGCGTGGCTCAGCATCTGCTGGAGATGGAGAAGGAAATTGTAGATGCGCGGGGCGGAGAAGAAGCGCGGCACCCCGGCATAGAGGCTGAGCAGGGCGATGGTGCGGTCGGCCTCGTTGCGGATCGGCACCGCGGCGCTGGAGCGGAAGCCGAGCTGGCGGCCGATGTCGTGCCAGGGGCGGTTGTCCGCCTCGATCGACCAGGCATCCGAGCAGATGATGCGGCCCTCGCGCCAGGCGCGGCCGCCGGGGCCGCGGCCGGCTTCGAGATCGGGGTCGATGCTGATGCGCGGCGCCTCGCCGGACACCATCGCCTGGTGGTAGCGCGGACCGGCGGCGCCGGCGGACGCCTCGATCTGCAGTTCGCCCTCATGGTCGACCCGGGCGAAGAAGGCGGAGACCGTGCCGGTGAAGCCGCCCAGCAGTTCGAGCACGCCGGTGATGAGGTCGTTGAAATTGGTCGATTCGAGGGCGAGCGCCTCGCATCGCGCGAGGGAGGCGGCGATTTCGGCCTCCAGCTCCTCGTAGCCGGCGAACTGCTCGCGCAGGTCGGCGAAGATGCGGTGGCAGACGATCGCGGCGGCGGCCTCGCGCGCCTCGCTTTCGGGGACGGTGGCGCGGATCGCCCGCTGGAGATTGGATTGCAGGTGGCTGTAGAGCTGGATCAGCCAGCGCGGGCGGATGCCGAGCTGGCCGTGCAGGCGGCCGAGCCGGCGGGCGGTGGCGCGGTGATCGGCGTCGGTCAGCCGGTCCGACAGGATGAAACCGACGTAATTCCGCAGTTTCTGTTGCAGGTCGGCAAATTCCGCGGCGCTGAGATGGCGCAGGGTTTCGGCCATGTCGGGTTCATCGGTGAGGAATTTATAGAAATCATCCGCCATGCGGGCGGATAATTCTTCCGCGATCGGCTGGATGACCGTCAGATTTTGTTGTGCCGCACAATCATAAGCGAAGGCGGAGCCATTTTGACTGGAAACCATGACTGAAACATTAGCGTAACTAAATGAGAATGTCTCCACATTTCTTAGACACAATCTGCCGGTATTGACGCCGTAGGGTCGGGGCGGTTCAGACTGGGGCGATGAGCACGAATGTGATGAAATGGATCGGGACGTTGGCGCTGCTGGGCCTGGTGGCCGGGGCGCTTTCGGGCTGCGGGCTGGTGGCGGCGCCGTGCCGGGTGACGTCGGCGGGGCTGAAGATCGTCCCGCTGGTCGGGCCGGTGGCGGCGGCGCCGACCGATGCCTGCGCCAACGTGATCGACCCGACGCCGACGCGAAGCTGATCTTCTACTCCTCCTGACACCGCCTGCTGCCGGTGAAGGCGCGGAGAGCGCGGGCCGCCGCGCCCGGTGCGGACGCGGCGGTGGAGGAGGAGCAAAAAATCAGGCGGAGGCTTTGGCCTCGCGCCGGCGGTCGTGCAGGATGAACTCGGTGTAGCCGTTCGGCTGGGTGCGGCCCTTGAAGACGAGGTCGCACGCCG
>JAJZFF010000421.1 GCA_021805485.1 Pseudomonadota bacterium | reverse complement strand
GCGGCCGATCGAGGGGTCCAGCCCGTGGCGGGTGCGGCCGAGCCGGCGGAAGAATTCCACCACCTTCGCGTCCCAGCCGGTGATGTCGTGCGCGATCTCCTCCAGCACCGCGAGCGTGCCCTTGCGGCGGCGATAGTAGATCGTCTTGGCGACATCGAGCCGCTGGCCGCGGGCATCGAGATCGGCGACGATGCGGGTGGCCAGCAGATCGCCGATATAGGGAATGATCCAGTCGTCGCAGGTCTCGATCGACTGGTCGTCCCACATCCGCTCGATGCTCCGCCGCAGGATCGCCGCCTCCGCGCCGATGCGGTTGACCATCTCGCGCAGCGGACCGGCGGCGCCGAAGGTGACGCTGTCCTGCGCGCGATAGATCGCGGGCAACAGCGCCCACAATTTGTCGGCGTAGTAGACCTCGTAATGATCGCGCGCGCCGCTCATGACGCCACCGCGGTGGAGAGCGCGAGATGCGCGCCGTCATCGGGCAGGACGAAGCTGCGCCCCGCGCCGGGATCGTAGCGCGGGCCGGCGGGCCGGCGGACGATGAACCCCGCGCGCACGGCGCGGCGCACCACCCCGGGCGCGAGCCGCGCGCGCAGCCCGTTCCAGATCAGCGGCTCCAGCTCCCCGCCGGTGCGCAGCGCCAGCGCGTGCACGGCCAGCACGCCGGGGACGCCGAGGCAGGCGGCGTCGATCTGGCTGGCATAGAACACCTGCCCGATGGCCACGACATTGATGCCGAACAGCCCGGTGTCGGGATCGAGCAGCGCCGCGTGCAGCCCGGCGCGGACCATGGCGTCGTCATAGGCCGCATCGCGGATGCAGGTCAGCGTGAGGAAGAGCTCCACCGGCGTGGCGGCGAGGACCAGGGCCGGCCGGTTCGGGTCCGCCGCGCCGGCCAGCGCATCGCGCGCCGCGCCCACCGCGCCGCCATCCCCGGCGACATAGACGACGACGCGCGGCCGCTGCGCCGCGGCGTCGAACTGGTATTCCGCCTTCGCCTGCACCACCCCCGGCGCGGCGGCGGCGATGGCGGCGTAATCGTCGAGCGAGACCGCGCGCCGGAAGGTCAGCACCGAGCGCGGCGCCAGCGTGCGGATGCGCGACGGCGGATCCGGATCCGCGCCGCCGGTGGGCGGCAGCGGGTTGCGCAGCGCCTTCAGCGCCGGCTGCGGCTGCAGCGCCACCGTCAGCGTGCCGGCCGCCGGCGTCGCCGCGCCGCTGCCGAAGCGATAGCTGGCGACGACGTTGTTGACCCCCGTCGGCAGCGTCGCGCCGTTGACGCCATCGCCGAACGTGACATGCGTGTTGCCCTGCTCGTCCTCGCGCGTGACGAAAATGCGCGCATCCGGCCCCTGGCCGTAGAACGAGGGCACCTCGGCCCACTGCACGCCATCCACCGCGACCTGCACGGTGCTGGAATAGCCGTCGCCGGAGCGCCCGGCCGGATCCTGGAAATAGGTCACCGGCGCCTTCTTCAGCGCGAAATCCTGCCCCGCGACGCGCGCATCGCCGCTGCCCAGCACCTCGTCGGCGACGCTCTTGCCGCGCGAGACCGGGAGCAGATTGAACAGCGCACGCAGCGGTGCTGCGAGCGGCGGCACCGGCGCGGCCAGGCGCAGCGTCGTCGGCGTATCGACCGCGGCGGCGGCACCGTCGCCGATCGCGTCCTCGACCAGCACCGCCGTGCCCGGCGGCACCGGGAAGGCGGCGCCGGAGGCAGCGGCCAGCGTCACCGCCTCGCTCGCGCTGCCCGCGAGCGTGCTCGCCGGCGGGTCGATCAGCACCCCGACATCCTGCCACCCATGGCGCACCACCACCGTCGTCGCATCGCCGAAGGTGTTGCCGGGCAGCCGGAAGTTCAGGCGCGTATGCGGGATGGGGATGGCGATCGGCGGCGTCGTGCTGCCCGAGGGCGGCGGCGGCGGCACCGGCGGGTTGGTCGGGTTGTTGGCGTAGTAAACCAGCTCCTGCACCGAGGTGACGCTCGCCGCCTGCGCCGCGTTGGCCGGGTTCGGCGCCGGATCCTCGAGCAGGATCACGTCGCCCGGCACGATCTGGCGTACGATCGAGGCCAGCTCGGCAAAGCCGGTGTTGGCCCCGGTGGCGTCGGTCTCGCCCTCGCCGATCGCGCTCCAGCCATAGGACGGGTCGACATACTGGTAGAGCGTCGCCGTGGCGGTGGATTTCAGCAGCCGGAAGCCCGCCGCCGTCGCCGCCGAAAGATCGCCGCCGGCGCTGTCGATATTCATGGTGATGGCGGTGTTGGTCGCCCCCGTCGGCGCCTTCACCGCGGCGAGCGAGCCGATCGTGCCGTGGGCGAAATTCCCGTCCGCGCCGTCCCAGCCCTTCGCCACCAGCAGCAGCGCATCGCCCGGCTTCAGCCCGCCGACGGGGCCGGCGACGAGCAGGTTCGCCGTCGCGCCCGAGACCAGCGGCACCGGCACCGCAGGGATCGCCAGCGCCGCCTGGTCCGCCGGCGCGACCGGCGTATCGGCGTCGAGCTCGAACAGCAGCGGCTGGCTGCCCGGCCCGGGCTTGCTCTGCACCTGCAGCCCCTTCGGCAGCGTCGCCGGCTTCGGCCCGCTGACGAGGGCGGCGAGCGTACCGCGCGCGCCGATGCCCGGCCGCGGCCGGTAGCCGAGCAGCTGGATCAGCCGCGTCAGGCTCTCCGGCAGATCGGCCGTGCGCAGATAGGCCTGGCTGGCGATGCGCTCGTTGTAGAAGGTGAGCACGTCGGCGAGATAGGCGAACCACTCCATGATCTGCAGCGCCAAGTCTTGCAGTCCCGGATCGCCGGCGGCGCCGGGGCGCCAGACCGGAACGCGCCCGGCATCGGTCGCCTCGCTGAGCTCGGTCTCGCCGTCGCGCGGCTGCAGCAGCGCGTAGCGGACGGAAGCGTAGTCGCCCCAGCGATAGGCGATCGCCGTCAGTCCCGGCGGATTATAGACCGGCGTCGGATGCACGAAGCCGGTGCAGGGACAGATCGGCTGGCTGCTGGCACTGGTCACTGATCCACCGCTGCCGCTCATCGTCCACCCATCACGGTCACGCCGAGCGCGCCGCGCTCCGGCCGGCTCGGATCGTTGTCGCAGCGGATGATCTCATCGACACCGACGCGCACCGCGTCCTGCCGGACCATCTCGACATAGGCGCTGCTGCGCC
Organism: Pseudomonadota bacterium; assembly: GCA_021805485.1. Next base: position 900 of record JAJZFF010000421.1, on the reverse strand, counting down.
CGCGCACCCGCACGCGCATCGACAGCACGCCTCCGACGCCGGCGACGCGCTGGATCGCGGCCGCGAGGGCGGAGAGTTCGAGTGCCTGGCCGAAGGTGAAATTGTCCGGCGAGAAGAAGCCGCCAGGCGGCATCAGCGCCACGATCACCGCCGCCTCCACGGCGCCGGCATAGGCATCGGGAACGGCGCAGAGCAGAAGCTGCAGATCCACCCCGACATAGCGCGGGTCCGGCACATAGGATTCGACGCCGGCCATGCGCCGGCGGTTGAGCAGCGCCACCAGTTCGGTGCGCTCGCCATCGCTGATCTGCTCGGAGCCGAGCGGGTCCGGCGTGGTGAAGACGGTGAGCCAGCTGCCGGTCCAGCGGAAGACGCTGCCGGCGCGCTGCACCCAGGCCAGCGTCTCGGCCGTCGCGCGGTAATCCTCGGCCAGCACGGCGCGGAACTGCTCGGCGCGGAAGGCCTGCGGCGCGCGCCGCCGCACCGCTTCGAGCGGCTCGGCGTCCGCCCCGCCCGCAGCCGGCAGCGGGTTGGTCACCGCCAGCACCGAAGCCGCCGCCTCCGGCGCGGCGTGGCGGATCGCCCCGGCGGCGACGTTGCCCGCGGCGCCGAGCCCGACCCGGTAGCGCAGCGCGAACAGCGCCCCCGCCTCGGGACTGCGGCCGAACACGCCGTCGCCGAAGCGCAGCGTGTCGCCGCCGGCGCCGTCATAGTCGTACTGCGCCGAGAGGTCCGAATTGCGCGCGATCGCGGCGAAACGCGCGGGGTCGAGCGTGAAGCCGGCGTCGAACGCGCCGGCGTCGAGCAGCGTGCGGAACCAGCTCCACAGCGTCGGACGCGCGGCGGTGGGCTGTTCGATCAGCAGGACTTCCGGCACCGGCAGCCCGGAGGCCGATCCCG
>JAJZFF010000301.1 GCA_021805485.1 Pseudomonadota bacterium | reverse complement strand
AGCGGGGATTCCGTTCCCGAGCGGCGTTCAAGCTCATCGAGCTCGACGAGAAATTCGGACTGATCGGCAAGGGGGCGCGGGTGGTGGATCTCGGCGCCGCTCCCGGCGGCTGGACGCAGGTCGCACTTGAGCGCGGCGCGTCACGCGTCGTCGGCATCGACCTGCTGGACATCGACCCGATCGCGGGGGCAACCCTGATCAAGGGTGATTTCCAGGACGAATCGATGGAGACGGCACTTGCCGAGATACTGGGCGGACCTGCCGATGTCGTGATGTCCGACATGGCGCCCAACACCACCGGCCATACCGCGACCGACCATCTCAGGATCATGGGCCTCGCCGAACTCGCGCTCGATTTCGCCTTCAAGCATCTCGCGCCTGGCGGTGCCTTCGTGACCAAGCTGTTTCAGGGTGGGGCGCAGGGCGACATGCTGAACCTGCTCAAGCGCCGCTTCGCCCAGGTGCGCCATGCGAAGCCCGAGGCGAGCCGCAAGGATAGCCGCGAGCTTTACCTCGTCGCCACCGGTTACCGCCCCGACGCATCCTGAGACGCGAGATGCCGCCGCAGTTCCGCGCGGCACGCATCCCCGTCCGGCAGACAATCGTGCGCCATCCACCATCTGCGCACCGCGGCGAGCGCGGCGCCGATCGCGGGCCCTGGGGCAACACCGATGGCTACCGCATCCCGTCCCTTGAGCGGAAAGACCGGACGCTCCATCGTCGCAAGGCGTGCCCGCAGCGCCGAGCGATCGGCATCGTCCGCCGCCAGCCAGCTTCGATCGATCAGCGTTTCCGCCGGCCAGTCGGCCAACGCGTGGCGTAGCACGGCCTCGCCCGCATCAGCGGCGAGGTCCGGTGCCGTGGCAATCGCCTCCAGCCGCGCGCGTTCGGCTTCGGCGAGCCTGAGGCGGCGGGCCAACGGCCGCACCGCCCCACCGATCAGCGCCGCGACCCTGAGCAACGGATCGGCCGGTGCGCCGCGTGTCTGGAGCCGTTGGAGCGCCATGATCCCGGCCGCTTCCGGCAGAACGACTTGCAGCACGCCTGTCTCCGCCATCAGGTTGAGCGCCGCCAGCGGGTCGGGCGCTGCGAGGATGCGCTTGATTTCCTGCCACACCCGTTCCGCCGAGAGCCGGGCAAGTCCGCCCTTCAACGCCCGGATCGCCGCGACCGCCGCCTGGTCTGGAGGACCCGCTTCGTATCTCGCGTGGAAGCGGAAGAACCGCAAGATTCTGAGAAAATCTTCCTGTATCCGTGTCGTTGGGTCGCCCACGAAGCGAACGATGCCGGCGGCGAGATCGTCCCGCCCGCCGAAATAGTCGTGGATCGTGCCGTCCCGCGCCATCGACATGGCGTTGATGGTGAAATCGCGCCGTGCCGCATCCTCCCGCCAGTCATCGGTGAAGGCGACGACGGCGTGGCGGCCGTCCGTCTCGAGATCCCGCCGCAGGGTGGTGATCTCGAAATGCCGTCCGTCGAGAACCGCGGTGATTGTGCCGTGATCGAGACCGGTGGGCACCGCGCGGATACCGGCTTTCGCAAGCCGCGTCGCGACCGCCTCCGGTGGTAGCGGGCTCGCGAGATCGATGTCGCTGATCGGCCGTCCGGCGAGCCGGTCGCGCACCGCGCCGCCAACCACCCGCGCCTCGGGCAAGACGGTCCACAGCCGTTCGAGCTGCGGATCGTCGGCGATCATGGGATTCGGTTCCTGCTCCACGCGCTCTGTCCGCTTGACCATGCGCGCATCTCTACTCGATCGGATGGCGCGTTTGCAGGGCGAGTCGTCCGCTCAGGCGCTGGCCGCTTCGGCGGCGGCGGCGGAGACACCTTCGCGCAGTGTGAGGGCGAGCTGATAGAGAATCCACGCTGTCGCGCCCCAGATCACATGGTCCGGGTGCGGCCAGACGGGGAACTCCCGCGTGCCGCCGTGCCAGGTGCCCTTGCGCCACTCCGGCAGGGCCGGATCGAGGAGATGTTCAAGACGGAGCGGGAACACCGCCACCACCTCGTCCGGCGCCATGCGAAACTCCGGTGTGCCGTGGATCAGCGCGGTGACCGGGGTAATGTGAAATCCGGTGCCGGTTCCGAAATCGTCGAGTCGGCCCAGTAGCTCGACGGCGCCGGGATCGAGGCCGATCTCCTCCTCGGCTTCGCGCAGCGCCGCCGCTTCCGGCGATGCGTCGGACGGATCGACAGTGCCGCCCGGCAGTGCCACCTGTCCCGCATGATGGACGAGATGCGCGGAGCGCCGGGTCAGCCAGACGCCGCGCGCCGGCTCGATTCCGACCAGCACCGCAGCGGCGCGTGCCGTTCCCGGCCCCGCGCTCCGCCGCGCCTTGCGCTCGCGCAGCAGGCGGCGCAGCGTGGTCTCGTCGATCGTCACCGGATCACTCGACCGGATGGGCGATCTCGCCCAGCGAGAAGAACGCACTCTGGCTCCAGACCCCCAGCACCCGCTTGCCGAACTGCACCCCCGGCTCCGCCAGCGCGACGAGTTCGTAGTAGACCGAGCGGCTGACCCGCGCCTCGATCGGGAAGGGACCCTGGCCGGCACGCACGACCACATACGGTGTTGGCTCGCAGGTCAGCAGGTCGTGCGCCACGCGCAGCGGATGGTCCGGTCCGATCGCGATCGTCTCGTCGACATTGGTCCGAAGATAGAGAACCTGGTCGCGCCCCTGGCCATGCCAGTCGAGCTCGACAGCGACGAACGGCGCATCCTCCACCTCGATCCGGCCGCGCTCCACCGGTGTTTCGAGAAGGAAGGCGCCTGTCGGGTCCCGCTTCAGCACGCTGGCGAACAGGCAGACCATGGATTTGCGCCCGATCGGGCTACCGCGATAGAGCCAGGTTCCGTCACGCCTGATCAGGAACGGCAGATCGCCGCAATCCACCGGCGTGCGGGTTCTGGCCGGAGCCGTGACCCCGTCGCATCCGGGCGGACGCAAGGGCACGATGCCGCCGCCGGTTATCGCATTCACGTCGCTGGCAGGACTTCGCAGGGCCGCGGAGGCCGCTTTCGAAGATATTCCCGCCACGTGTCGAGGATCGTCCACCACTAGCCCCTATCCAACATCCTCATATGCAATACATTGGATATAGGCAGCGCGCCGTTCCGGGAAAACCACGCAGGCGATCACAAATGACGGGAATGTTGCAGAACGATGGGCGGGTTGTAAGTTCGACACACCCGGGTGACATCCTTGCCGCTTTCGCCGCCGCCGCGGCGCGGCTCGGTGATGCGCGGGAGCAGGTGCGCCGCGTCATCATCGGGCAGGACGTCGTGATCGACCAGTGTCTCGCCGCCATTCTCGCCGGCGGCCATGCGCTCATCGTCGGTGTGCCGGGGCTTGGCAAGACCCGTCTTGTCGAAGCGCTTGCCGCCGCTCTCGGCCTGTCCACGCGGCGGATCCAGTGCACGCCGGATCTGATGCCAGGCGATATCCTGGGCAGCGAAGTGCTCGAAACGGGTGCTGACGGCGCCCGTGCCTTCCGCTTCATCGAAGGGCCGGTGTTTACCGAGCTGCTGATGGCGGATGAAATCAACCGCGCCAGCCCGCGCACCCAGTCGGCCCTGCTGCAGGCGATGGCGGAGCGCCGGGTCGCGGTGGCCGGGCTCAACCGCCAGCTGCCCGATCCGTTTCACGTGCTCGCCACCCAGAACCCGCTGGAACAGGAAGGCACCTACCCGCTGCCCGAGGCCCAGCTCGACCGGTTTCTGTTCGAGATCCGCATTGAATATCCCTCGGTGGCGGATGAGCGGCGCATGCTGTTGGCGACGACCGGGCTCGATCAGACGGAGGTTGAACCGGTGCTCGACCCTGAAGGACTGCGCGCGGCCCAGCATGTGGTCCGCGCCATGCCGGTGGGGGCGAAGGTGGTTGATGCCATCCTGGCGCTGGTGCGGGGCGCGCGCCCGGAAACGGCGGGTGATCCGAAGATCGCCGCTGCGCTTGCCTGGGGGCCCGGCCCTCGCGCGGCGCAGGCGCTGATGCTCGCGAGCCGTGCCCGCGCCCTGCTGGATGGGCGCGAAGCGCCGAGCCTTGACGATGTCGCGGCGCTGGCGG
>JAJZFF010000167.1 GCA_021805485.1 Pseudomonadota bacterium | reverse complement strand
ATGTCGATGAGGCGAAGGCCATCGCGTCTCCTCTGCTCGCACCGTATGGTTACACAATCTGGACCGGCAATCCGTTCACTGACCGAATCATGTTCATTAAGGGTTTACCGCCTGCGGCTGTCCGGCGGACCCACCACCTGCACATGGCTCTCATCAACGGGGCCATGTGGGATACCCTTGTCTTTCGCGACCTGCTGCGCGCGGATGCCGCCGAGCGCGCTGCCTACGAGAAACTCAAGCGCGATCTTGCGATCCGCTTCCGCGAGGACCGTAACGGCTACACTGCCGCGAAGTCCGGGCACATTCAGGCCGCCATGCAGCGGGCACGAACCAACGCCGGTCGTTGAGCGCCGGTGCGGCGACTCGGCCGCCGCGGGACGCGATCATTCATGTGTCGTCGTAATGGACCGCCTTGTTGTCGTGGTCGTCGCCGCACCTGGCGGCGCCATCGGCGATGGCGGCGCTATCGTGGTCTGTTCGGTGGTCGTGGTCCGGGCCGGCGGTGGACCGTCACAGCCGGCCAGTGTCACCCCTGCTGCGGCAAGACCCGCAATGGCCACAAGCCGGCAGCCTGGATTACGCATGAACAGAATCGTCTTCCCGTTAATCGGCATGGAATTCTCCTTTCGGCAATACAGCAATAATTTGCCTGTCAAGGTGACGTATGGCTGACCTCTTTCCAGTTCTAATTAAAATTCAATTACGATAATGCCCATCAATTTGGCATCATTATCCGATCATTGCCTTGATTCTGCCATAGAGTAATTTCCGATCCTTCCGGATCGGATATAGTGCTCTATCGTATTGATAATCAGAGCATCTTAATCAGACCAGATGTTTCCATCCGATCGGATGATGCTGTATAGAATATCGATCCTCACGACATGCTAAGCGAGGAGTGTCCCAATGCGTGCGAACGGGGCAAGCCGGTTCTCTTTGGCCCGGAATCGGTAATCAGACGGTGAACTGTTCGCGGATGATCCGTTCCGAAAGGGCCCGATCCGGATCGGAGAGAATCCTTGCGCAGACTGAGCGATCCTCGCTCGCCACCACTGAAATCACCCGCCGCACCTCGGTGAAGTCTGCCACCGCGGCCACCGGCCGCTTTTCGGATTCGAGAATCTCGAACAGGATTTCACTGTCCGACGGCAGCAACGCCCCACGCCACCGGCGCGGCCGGAAAGCTGAAATCGGCGTGAGCGGCAGCAGATTGGCAGTGAGCGGCACGATCGGCCCATGCGCGGAAAGATTATAGGCTGTGGAACCCGCCGGGGTAGAGACCAGCACACCATCGCAGATCAGTTCCGCCAGGCGCACCCTGCCATCGATCGAGATCCGGATCTTCGCCGCCTGGCGCAACTGGCGCAGCAGACTCACCTCGTTGAAGGCGAGCGCTTCCTCGACCGCACCGGTCGAGGTTACGGCATGCATGCGTAGCGGATGTATCTCGTTGCTCTGAGCTCGCGCGATCCGTGCCGGCAGGTCGGCCTCAGCGAAGTCGTTCATCAGGAAGCCGACCGAGCCGCAATTCATTCCATAGACCGGCAACTCACGATCGATCATCCGGTGAATGGTCTCGAGCATCAGCCCGTCCCCGCCGAGCGCCACCACCACCTCGGCCGCCTCAGGGCCTGAATCGCCGTATAACGCGACCAGCCGCTCCCGCGCGTCCTGGGCCTGATCTGTCGATGCCGCCGTGAAATGAATGCGGGTCAAGCGAGCTTACGGTGTTCGAGAACCGGCATGTCGCGCCGAATTTTCGCACTCCGGGCTGGATCGATCCGCGCGGTGGCGAAACCGGGTCCGTCGGAAACGCGGGCGATGACGCTGCCCCAGGGATCGGCGATCAGCGAATGACCATAGGTGAACCGCGTCTCGCCGCGACCATCGCGATGCGGGCCAACGCAGGCCGCCGCCGCGATCCAGCATTGGGTCTCGATCGCGCGGGCGCGAAGCAGCACCTCCCAGTGATCCTTGCCGGTTTGCAAGGTGAAAGCCGCCGGCACCACGATCAGGTCGGCCCCGGCGCGGCGCAGGGCGAGATAAAGTTCCGGGAAACGCATGTCGTAACAGATCGACAGGCCGACCGTGAGGCCGCCGATGCGGCAGGTGACGACCGCATCACCAGCACCATAGGTCGCACTCTCCCGATAGCCCTGCCCGTCCGGCGTCGTGATGTCGAACAGGTGGATCTTGCGGTAACGCGCGATTTCCCGCCCATCCGGGTCGAAGACAAGGGTCGTGTTGTAAAGCCGATCGCCACCCCGCTCGCCGATCGAGCCGCCATGGACATGAATGCGGTGGCGCCGGGCGGTCTCGCGGAGGAATTCATAAGCCTCGCCGCCGGCCTCGCCCGATTCCGGCGGAGGCAGCGCCTCGGCGGCCTCTGTCTTGGCTGCCCGGTCGCCGCCGAGGCAACTCCAGACCTCCGGCAACGACACGAGGCCGGGCCGATCGGCGGCGACCGCCGCCTCGATCAGCCCGCGCGCCTGGGCGATATTGGCGCCCTTGTCGGCGCCTGGCGTCATCTGGATGACGGAGAGGCGAAGCGTATCGTCCTGCATCACTCTATCGTGCGCCAGGTGCCGGAAGCAGGCAAGCGGGCTATTCGGCCGCCCGCCGTGCCGCAAAATGGGCCGCGAGCCGTTCCACGGCCTCATCCAGCACCGTTTCGCGCTTGCAGAAGGCGAAACGCGCGTAATGCCGCGGCGCCTCACCGGGATAGAACGCGGAAACCGGAATGGCGGCCACCTTCGCGTGTTCGGTGATGTGCCGGCAAAAATCGGCATCGTCGCCATTGAAGCCGAGCGGCGCGAAATCGGCCGTGACGAAATAGGAGCCGTGGCTCGGCAGCACGCCGAAGCCGATCCGCCGCAATCCTTCCGAAAGCCGGTCGCGCTTCGCCGCGAGATCGGACGCGAGCGAGGCGAAATAGGCGTCGTCCTTGGCGAGCCCCACCGCCACCCCGCGCTGCAGGTTGGGCGGCGTGGTGAAGGTAAGGTTCTGGTGCGCCCGCGCGATCACACCCGCCAGCCGCGCCGGCGCGGTGACATAGCCGATCTTCCAGCCCGTCAGGCTGAACGTCTTGCCTGCGCTACCGATGCGCACACAGCGCTCGCGGAGGCCGGGCAGGCTCATCAGCGGGATATGTTTCAGCCCGTCGAAAACGAGATGCTCGTAAACTTCATCGCAAACCGCATAGCAGTCATGCTTGACGAGAAGGTCGGCAATGAAGCCAAGTTCCTCGCGGGTAAATACCTTGCCCGTCGGGTTCATCGGCGAATTCAGCAACAGAAGCTTTGTCTTCGGGCCGAATGCAGCCTCCAGTTCGGCACGCGGCAGCGCCCAGTCCGGCGGATTGAGCCGCACGAGCCTCGCCGTCGCCCCCACCAGTTGCACCACCGGCAAGTAGGTGTCGTAGAGCGGTTCGATCAGCACGACCTCATCACCGGGATCGAGCAGGGCCAGCAAACTCGCCGTGATAGCTTCGGTCGCGCCCGAGGTCACCACCACCTCACGCGCCGGATCGGCCTCGATCCCATAGAAACGCCGGTTCGCCGCCGCCACTGCTTCACGCAGTTCTGGCACGCCGGTCAACGGCGGATACTGATTACGTCCGTCACGCAGTGCCGCGGCTGCGGCCTCGATCACGTCGTCCGGGCCATCGGTATCGGGAAACCCCTGCCCGAGATTGATCGCCCCATGCTCGACCGCGAGCGCGGACATGATGGTGAAGATGGTCGTGCCGATATTGTCGAGCAACTGGTTAGGCAACTTCACGCGTCTCACTCCGTACGACTGAGCCTCCGCACTATCGCGACGCCGGGCGGAAGGGCAAGGGGTTTAGCGGACCGGGCTTGATTCGTGGGCAGTAATTGCTGTTTCCTTAGGCACGACGTCTGCCACCCCGGTAGGCAATGAGCGTGCAGCAATGGCCAGGCGATATTGGCACGGTGCATGCATCAAAATTTCATGCCGGCCGGGATGGCCGGTGCGCGCATCTGCTCGCCGGGATAAACCGCAACAAGGAGGGTGCCCGTCTCGGATCGGGCGTGAACCGGATGAAGAAAATCGAAGCGATCATCAAGCCGTTCAAGCTG
>JAJZFF010000125.1 GCA_021805485.1 Pseudomonadota bacterium | reverse complement strand
ATATGCCCGGATTAATCATCGCCTGCAACCGGAATTATCCGGCCTTCAGGCGTTCGGCAGGATGAGGCTCTTGAGCGCCCCATCGGCGCAGGCCGCCTGAATTTCGAAGGCGCGGGCGCCCTCGGCCAGCGGAAACCGGTGCGTGACGATGCGCGCGACATCGACCCGCCGCTCGGCGACGAGGCGGATGGCGCGCGGATAGACATGCCCCATGCGGCGCGAGAACTTGACGGAAAGCCCCTTGCGCCGCGCCGCGCCGGCGGCAAGCGTGTAGGAATCGCCTTCGGGAATGCCGACCAGGACGATCCGCCCGCCGATCCGCGCGACATCGGCCGCGTGCTGGAAGCCCTCCGGCGCATTGGTCGCCTCGAGCACGAGGTCGACGCCGCGGCCCTCGGTCCAGGCGGCGATGTCGTGCCGGTCGGCGCTGACGCGGTCAGCACCCAGCGCGCCGGCATGCGCGCGGCGATAGTCTACCGGATCGATCGCCAGGATCTGGCCGACGCCGGCGAGGCGGGCGAGTTCGATCATCAGCAGGCCGATCGGCCCGCAACCGATCACCGCCACCGATTCCAGCAGGCGCGGCCTCGCCAGATCGATGGCATGGACCGCGACGCCGAGCGGCTCCAGCATCATCGTCTCCTCGATCGTGAAATGCTGCGGCACCTTCACGACCTGCCGCGGCTCGATCGCCATGCGTTCGGCCATCGCCCCCTGATAGGGCGGCGCGCCGTTGAACACGGTGTCGGGGCAGAGATTGATCTCGCCACGATGGCACCATTCGCAATGACCGCAGGGCATGGCGGGATCGACCGCGATGAGTTCGCCCTCGGCAAGGCCGAGTTCCGGGCGCGCCTCGAGCACGTGGGCGGCGAATTCATGGCCCGGCACGAAAGGCTCGACGATGACCTGGCTGCCGATCGACCCTTCGAGGTAATAATGCAGGTCGCTGCCGCAGACGCCCACGCCGGCGACCTCGACAGGAATCCGGTCGTTTCCCGGCGCGGGTTCGGGCGCATCGCCAATCGTGATGTCCCGCACGCCGCGGATATAAAGAGCCTTCATCGTGGTATCCTTTCAGGTCAACGGGGCGGCGCCGAACGGCCGCAGCGCCGGGTAGAGCCCGGCATGGGCGCGGCGCAGGCGGGCATAGAGGGCGGCGCGGCCCGCATCGGGCGCGAAGCGCGCGGTCACCGCGCCGGCCATCGCCGATGCGGCCTCGGCAAAGCCGGAATACCAGCCCGCGCCCACGGCGGCGGCCATCGCCGCGCCAAGGCTCGTGGCCTCGACCGTCGCCGATCTGAGCACCGGCACGCCATGCGCATCGGCCAGGATCGCGCACCAGAGGTCGCTCTGCGCGCCGCCGCCGATCGCCACGATCTCGCGCGCGGCGAGCCCGGCCTCGGCCTCGATGCGCGCCATCACCCCCGCCTGCTCCAGGGCGATGCCTTCGTAGAGCGCCCGCAGCAGATGCGCCCTCCCGTGATGCGGGGCGAGCCCGATGATCGCGCCGCGCGCGGCGCCGTCCCAATGCGGCGTCATCACACCAAGGAAATAGGGCAGGATCATCACCCCGTCCGATCCCGGCGGCAGCGCCGCCGCTGCGGGTTCGAGTTCGGCGAGTAGTGCCGCGTCGCCGCCGAAGATGTCGCGCGTCAGCCAGTCGCACAGCAACGTGCCCGAGCGGAGCGAGGTTTCGAAGATATATCCCTCGCCATCCGCGGCGATCATGGTGCGGAAGCCGCGCCCTACCCGGTAGTCCGCGCTCCGCATTCCGGCGACGACGGCGGTGCCGAGGTTGAGATAGGCCCGGCCGGGCTCCATGACGTTCACACCGAGACCGGCCGCCTGGCCGTCGCCCGCGCCGGCAATCACCGGTAGCCCTTCGGGCAGGCCGGTCGCGCGCGCCGCCTCGGCGGTCAGGCCGCCCAGCTTCGTGCCCGGCGGCAATGCCGGCGCGAACCGCGCGGCGGACAGCCCGATCGCATCGAGCAGGTCGTCCGCATAGCGCTTCGCCGCGAGATCATAGACGCCGAGCGGATCGGCCGATGCGGTGCTGGTCGCGAACCGGCCCGTCAGCCGCTGCACCAGATAGCCATGCACCTCGGCGAACCAGGCGCAGGCGTCGAGCCGCGCCGGCTCGCAGCGGCGCATCCAGGCCAGCTTGTAGAGCGCCGGATTGGGATCGGGGATCTTGCCGGTGACCCGGTGCAGATGGTCGGCGCCGAGGGCCTCCGCCATCGCCGTGGCATCGCCCGCCGCCCGCCCGTCGAGCCACAGGATCGCCGGGCGAACCGGCCGGAAACCGGCATCGAGCGGCGCGATCGTCTCGCGCTGGTTGGCGATCGCCAGCCCGGCGATCTCGATCCCGTCGAGCCCCGCGGCCAGTTCGGCGAGCGCCCCGCGGCAGGCCCGCCACCACTCTTCCGGGTCCTGCTCGAACCGGCCTTCGGCATCAGGCGCGAAAGGGAGCCTGGCGCGGCCGGTTGCGAGCACATGACCCTGCCGGTCGAAGGCCAGCGCCTTGACCGCGCTGGTGCTGCAGTCAAGCCCGATCACGGCCTCCACGGCGACTCTCCCTGTCCCCCGCGCGGCACCCCGCGCGCCGCGCCACCGTCATTGCCCGCCACGAGGGACGCCGCAGTCCTCTCGTCGGTAATCAGCCCGGTGATCAGCCGGCCACGCAGCATCGCCGCGATCGCCGCCTGCTTCTCGACCCCGCCCGCCACGGCCACCACCTCGCGATCACCGCCCTCGGCCAGGTCGATGCCGATCAGCCGGTCATGCAGCTCGGTGCGGATGCGCCGGCCCTCCGCGTCGAAGAACGAGCCCAGAGCCTCGGCCACCGCGCCGTCGCGCCGCGCCTGTTCCAGTTCCTCGGGCAGCAGCATGCCGGTCTGGCAGAGCGAGGCCGTGCGTCCGATCTCGCCGATGCCCAACACATAGAGGCTGGCCTCGGCCGCCACGGCGAATGCCTCGGCCACGCCGCGCTGGCGCAGCAGCACCCGTCGGTCGGCGCGCGACTGGGCATAGAACGGCACCGGCGGCAGATAGGCCGCCGCCCCGGTCTTTTCCGCCAGCGCGTGGATCACGTCGAACGGGTTGGCGTCGATCCGTTGGGCGAGCGCGCCGATGATCGAGACGACCTTCAGCCCCTCCCGCGGCTCGCGCGGCAGGTGTTCGACCGTCGCGGCCATGGTGCGGCCATGCCCGAACCCGACGACGCGATGCTGGCCGCGGGCGAAGGTCTCATGAAGAAACGCCGCCGCCGCGCGGCCGAGCGAGGAAATGACGCGGGACGATGCGGCGCTACTGCTGACCGCCGGCGCATCCGGCAGCGCGGGAACGACCCGGCAATAGGTCAGGCCATGGCGCTCGATCAGCGTGCGCTCCAGGCCCAGGCAGCCGGCGAGATCGCCCTCGATGAGAATTCGCACGAGCCCGCTGCGCGCGGCGCCGGCGATCAGCCGCTGCACGCGCGCCGGCGGAATGCGGAGCTGCGCGCTGATCTCCGCCTGGGTCAGGGATGCCTCGTAATAGAGCCACGCCACCCGGGTGACGAGTTCGGTATCGTCGCCGGATGGCCGGTCGCCTCGCTCTGTGACCACGGTCCCGCCTGAAGTTGATTATTTCTGCTGTCGATAAAAAAATAATCATACTTGCGGCGGCAGCGTCAAGACCGGGCGCACTCCGATGGTGGCCATCACCGCCTCGGCTTGGGTCACCTGTCGCGGATGGATCGCTATGGCGCGCGGCGCGGCACCACCAGCCGGGCGAGCAGGATCTGCACCACGTCCCCGTTCTGGTTCAGGGTTTCCGACCGCATCACCACCCGCCCGCGATCGGGACGCGAGGCGGAGGGGGTCATTTCGACGACGTCGGTGACGACGCGCAGTACATCGCCCGGCCGTGTCGGCCGGGGCCAGGAAATATCGTTCCCCGCGCCGATCAGCCCGCCGGCGATCGGCACGCTCTCCACCAGTAGCCGCATCGTCACCGCCGCCGTGTGCCAGCCCGAGGCGGCGAGCCCGCCGAACAGCGTCGTCCGCGCCACCGCATCGTCGAGATGGAAGGGCTGCGGGTCATATTGCGCGTCTAACTCCCGGATTGCCGTC
>JAJZFF010000522.1 GCA_021805485.1 Pseudomonadota bacterium | reverse complement strand
GCCGCGACACTAACGGCGGAGAGCGCCGAACAGGCGATGATGAGTGCGCGTTTCATTCAGGAACTCCCTTGTTGCCGTGACCCACCGCATGCGGACACGCGAGCCAGTCAGCCGGACCGGGCAGGTCGCGGCCGCCGGGCATGGCTTTAGAGCAGCGCATTGCCCGCGTGGATGATGTTTTGGTGGCAATTCGCAATCCGGGTGGTCAGCCGGAGAGGAGGGCGATGGTGTGCCGGGCGATCATCGCTTCCTCGTCGGTCGGGATCACCCGCACCTCGATCATGGATATCGGCGCGGAAATCACCGGGGCGTGCCGCTCGTTCGCAGCACCATCGAGCACGATACCAAGATGGGCGAGGCGGGCGCAGATCATCCGCCGTACCGGGGCGGCGTGCTCGCCGATGCCGGCGGTGAAGACCAGGGTTTCAAGCCCGCCGAGGGCGACTGTCAGCGCGGCGATCTCCCGGGCCGCGCGATGGCAGAACAGGTCGACCGCCAGGTGCGACTCCGGGCGTTTGCTGGCAAGCAGCGTCCGCATGTCCGAGGCCTCGTTGGAAACGCCGAGCAGGCCGGATTCGCTGTAGAGACAGCTGCTGATGGCCTTGGCGTCGAGCTGTTCCTGTTCGACCATATAGAGCACCACGCCTGGATCGAGCGTGCCGGGGCGGGTGCCCATCATCAGCCCGTCGAGCGCGGTGAAGCCCATGCTCGATTCGACGGATCGCCCTGCCAGCATCGCGCAGGCGCTGGCACCATTGCCGAGGTGGGCGGCGATGACCTTGCCCGCCGCACGTGACTGGGCGGCGACCGAAAGTGCGTGAGCAATATATTCATAGGAAATGCCGTGGAAGCCGTATCGCCGCACACCGGCTTCATGATAGCGGGCGGGGAGGGGCAGCCGGGTTGCGACGTCGGTCATGGTGCGGTGAAATCCGGTGTCGAAACAGCCGATCTGAGGCAGGTTCGGGCGCAGGCGGGCAATGGCGCGTACTGGGGCGAGATTGTGCGGCTGGTGCAGCGGGGCAAGCGGCGTGAGTGCCGCAAGTGCGGCGATGACTGCCTCGTCGAGCCGGACTGGCGCCGCGAAATCCTGGCCGCCATGCACGATTCGGTGCCCGACGGCAACGAGGTGATCGCTGTCGAGATGATCATCGGCCCAGTCGAGCAGCGGGCCGAGCAGATCCTCATGCGTCATGGCCGTGCCATTCTCCCAGCGCCGCTCGGTGACGCGCCGGCCTTCGGCATCGAATCCCTGGAAATGCGGCGCCTCGCCGATCCGCTCGATCATGCCGTGCGCGCGCCGGGACTGGTCGGCTTCGGTATCGAAAATGCCGAATTTGAGGCTCGACGAACCGGCGTTCAGAACCAGGACGGCGTTGCTCATGCTCGATGGTCTCCCTTCGGATGCGGGCCGGTCGTCAGGGCGGGGGGTCGGGCGCGCTGATCACCTGCGAGGCAGATATAGGGCGCACGGCGGCGCCGTTCTGGTAGATAAGTTCCTGATTGCCGAGACGGATGACCGCACCATGCGCCAGCAGAGCCGGGCCGGAAAGGCGATTGCCATCGAGAAACGTGCCGTTGGACGAGTCTAGATCGGTCAGCCAGACTTCGTCATTGCGGAGTTCCAGTTGGCAGTGCTGCCGCGAAACCTCGCGATCGCGCAGAACCACCGGGCAGGGAGGTGTTCTGCCGATCGTGAGTGGTTCGGGGCCAATCGGGATTTCGCGGATGGCCTGCCCTTCCGTCGGGATCAGGAGATAGTGGCGCGGCGGAGCCATCCGAACGAAAGTGCGCTCCGACTCTGGATCGTCCTGTTCCTGCCAGGGTAATGCCACACGGAACACGTTCACGCTGCGGGCGATGTTGCGCAGACGATGCGGCCCAAGATCGACCAGGCGCAGCGGGATCTTGCCGGTGGCATCCTCCTGCACGCGGGCGGAGATGCAAACGCCTCCAGGTTCGGCAAGGCGTTCAAGGCGGGCGGCAACATTCACGCCGTCGCCCAGCAGATCATCGCCATCGATGACAACCTCGCCCTGATGCACGGCGATACGGAACCGGAGAGGCGTGGGCGCGCCGTCTTCGCCGTCGAACTCGTGCAGACGTGTCTGGATCTCGATGGCGCAGCGTAGGCCCAGCACCGCACTCGGGAATTCGGCGAGAGCGCCATCCCCGGTCGCCTTGAACACGCGACCGTGATGGGTATGGACTGCCGGATCGATTACTTCGGCGCGCGCCTTGGCGAGGCGCCGCAGCGTGCCGGCCTCATCTTGGCCGAGCAGCCGCGAGAACCCGACCATATCGACCGCCATGATCGCGGCCAGCTTGCGTTCCGCGAATTCGAAACTCAACGGGAACCCCCGGCGGGTGCTAACGCCCCTTCACAATTTCCGACTGAAATTCCTAGATGAAATGCGATGGGCAGGCAATAAATCGGCCTGCACCATAATCGGATGAGACCGGTCCGGCATGCCGGACCGGTCTCCGATGACCAGTCGTATCCGACCGGATCAGGCCGAGTAATACATCTCGAATTCGACCGGGTGCGGCGTATGCTCGAAGCGGTACACTTCTTCCCACTTCAGCGCGATGTAGCTCTCGATCTGCTCCTTGCTGAAAACGTCGCCGGCGAGCAGGAAGTCATGATCGGCGGCGAGGGATTCCAGCGCCTCGCGGAGCGAGCCACAGACGGTCGGAATGCCCTGCAGTTCTTCGGGGGGCAGGTCGTAGAGGTTCTTGTCCATCGGGTCGCCCGGATGGATCTTGTTCTTGATACCGTCGAGCCCGGCCATCGCCATCGCGGCGAAGGCCAGATAGGGGTTCGCGGTCGGGTCGGGGAAGCGAACCTCGACGCGCTTGGCCTTCGGGTTCGTGGTGTACGGAATACGGCAGGAGGCCGAGCGGTTGCGCGACGAGTAGGCCAGCAGCACCGGCGCCTCGAAGCCCGGAATCAGCCGCTTGTAGCTGTTCGTGCTCGGGTTGGTGAAGGCGTTCAGCGCCTTGGCGTGCTTGATGATGCCGCCGATGTAGTAAAGACAGAGCTCGGACAGGTCCGCATAGCCGTTGCCGGCGAAGAGTGGCTTGCCGTTCTTCCAGATCGACTGATGGGTGTGCATGCCCGAGCCATTGTCGCCATAGATCGGCTTCGGCATGAAGGTCGCGGTCTTGCCGTAGCTGTGGGCGACGTTGTGGACGCAGTATTTGTAGATCTGCATCTGGTCGGCCATCTGCACCAGCGTGCCGAACTTGGTGCCGAGTTCGTGCTGGCTCTGTGCCACCTCATGGTGGTGCTTCTCGATCGGCAGGCCCATCTCGCCCATGGTCGAGAGCATTTCGGCGCGCAGGTCGCTCTCGGAATCGACCGGCGGAACCGGGAAATAGCCGCCCTTCACGCCAGGACGGTGGCCCATATTGCCTTCCGGATAGTCCTTCAGGGACGAACCGGGGCCTTCGATGCTGTCGAGCTGGTAGGTGCCGAAATTGCCGCCGGTGCCGAAGCGTACGGAGTCGAAGATGAAAAACTCGGCTTCCGCGCCAAACAGGATGGAGTCACCGACGCCCGAAGCGCGCACATAGGCTTCGACCTTTTTCGCGGTCGAGCGCGGATCGCGCGAATACGGCAGGCCCGTCGAGGGTTCCAGGATGTCGCAGAAGATGACCATGCTCGGCTTCGCCGCGAACGGGTCCATCACCGCGGTTTCAGGATCCGGCATCAGGATCATGTCGCTCTCGTTGATGACCTTCCAGCCGGCGATCGATGAACCGTCGAACATGATGCCGTCACGGAACGCGTCCTCACCCATTGTCGAAATGTGCTGGGCGGTGTGCTGCCACTTGCCGCGCGGGTCGGTGAACCGCAGGTCGACATACTCGACCCCGTTCTCCTTCATCATGGCCATCACCTTGCTGATCGCATCGCCGCTACCGGCGGGCTTCTTCGCCATTGTTGTCCTCACTGCTGGTCATTGTGCGGGCCCACCCCATGCGGGTCCGCTCTCGTTGGGTTTGAAGGAAGGTTTGAAAGAGTCAGATCGCCGCTTCGCCCTTTTCGCCGGTGCGGATGCGGATGACTTCCTCGATCGTCGAGACGAAAATCTTGCCGTCACCGATGCGGCC
>JAJZFF010000467.1 GCA_021805485.1 Pseudomonadota bacterium | reverse complement strand
ACGAGATCATCGCCGGGGTGGCGATCTGCTTGAGCAGGCGGCGTTCCATCACCTTGAAGCGGGCGGATTCGGCCGAGCCGGGGGCGAGCTGGCAGTGATAGACATAGAGGCGCGGCAGATAGAACAGCGCCGCCATCCAGGCGATGATGGACATCACGTGGAAGGCGAGTTCCCAGCGGTAGAAGGGTGCCAGGGCGGCGATGGTCATGCCTTTGCTCCGATCGCGGCGGCGAGGGCGACGAGGTCGCGCAGTTCGTGGTGGCCGCTTATGACCCGTTCGGCGCCGGCGGCGAGAAGGGCCTCGCCGTCGCCGTGCGGAGCAAAACCGTAGCAGGTCATGCCGGCGGCGACGGCGCCGGTGATGCCGGTGACGCTGTCCTCGATCACGAGGCAGGTTTCGGGCGGGGCGGGCAGCGAGCGCGCGGCGGCGAGAAAGACGTCCGGCGCGGGTTTCGGGCGGCCGCCCTCGGGGAACAGGCGCGGGGCGGAAAAGGTGCGGCCGGCGACGAGGTCGAGCCAGCCGGTGCGGCCGAATTTCGCGTCCATCTCGGCATCGGCGGAATTCGAGGCGATGCGCCAGGGCTGGCCGGCGGCATCGAAATGCTCGAGGATTTCACGCGCGCCGGGAATGGGTTCGGCGTGACGCTCCATCGCGGCGACGATGCGGGCGACGAGCATCGCGTTCCAGTCCGCCGGCAAAGGACGGCCGAGATCGGCCTCGATCATCGGGCGCATGGCGCGGAGCGAGACGCCGACGAAGCGGGTCATCGCCGCGTCGGGCGTGATCGGCAGGCCGAGTTCGGTCATCGACTCGGCGATGACCACCGCGGAAACCCGTTCGCTGTCGATCAGGACGCCGTCGCAGTCGAAGATGACGAGGCCGAAAGTGCGTTTCATGCCTCCACGACTGCCCGATAGCGCGCCCAGGGGCAATCCCGGTTGCGGGCATCGCAGGCCCGCCCGCCGCGATGCGAGCAGAGGCCGGGGCCGTGGGCGACGGCGCGGCGGGCGATGCCGGCCAGGGCCGCGATGAAGGCGGGATCGTCGTTCTGCGCCGGGGCGCGGTAATAGCCGGGCAGTTTCAGGTGGTCGGCCACCTCGCGGTATTCGACGTCGAGCTCGACCAGCGTTTCGATGTGCTCGGAAACGAAGGCGATGGGGATGACGACGACGGCGGTGTTGTCCTTCGCGGCCTGTTCGATGGCCTGTTCGGTCGAGGGTTCTAGCCATTTCTGCGGGGTGGCGCGGGACTGGTAGCAGACCTGGTGGTCCGGCCGGTGGCCGAGGCGGCGCTCGATCGCCGCCATCACCGCTTCGGTGCAGGCCTCGACCTCCTCCTGGTAGGGATCGCCGGCCTTGACGATGGATTCCGGCAGGCCGTGGGCGGAGAACAGCAGGCGGATTTTCGCGCCGGCCCCGAGTTCGGCGCGGGCCGTTTCGTAGGTGCGGATGACCGGCTCGGCGGTGGCGGCGGCGAAGGCGGGATCGTCATACCAGCAGCAGAGCGTGGTGGTGGGGGCGACGAGGCCGGCGCGGGCGGCGGAATCGTGCCAGTCGGCCAGCGAGCTGCCGGTCGTGGTGGTGGAGAATTGCGGGTAGAGCGGCAGCAGCAGGATGCGCTCGGGGTTCCAGGCCTTCACCTCGCGGGCGACGTCGCGCGCGAAAGGGTGCCAGTAGCGCATCGCGATGAAGCATTTCGCGCCGGGAAGGGCGGATTCCAGCGCGTCCGCCTGCTGGCGCGTGAGGTCGAGCAGCGGGGATTTGCCGCCCATCAGCGCATAGCCTTCCTCGGCCTTTTTCTGGGCAGAGCGGGCGATCAGCCGGGCGAGCCAGAAGCGCACGAAGATCGGCGCGCGGATGATCGCCGGGTCCGAGAAGAGGTTGACGCGGAAGGGTCTGATCGAGTCCGGACCGTCCGGACCGCCGAGATTGAACAGGACGATGGCGGTGCGGACGGGCAGGACGGGTTCGGAATCGTTCATGGCGCTCAGGTGGCGGCGAGGGCGGATTCCTCAAGCTCGCCGGGTTCGAGCGAGCGGAGGCGTTCGATCACCGCGGCGACGTGCTCGGGCGGGGTGTCCGGCACGACGCCGTGGCCGAGATTGAAGATATGCGGGTGGCCTTCGAGCCCGCGGGCGATCCGCTCCACCGCCTGGCCGAGCGAGATGCCGCCGGCGCGCAGCAGCAGCGGGTCGAGATTGCCCTGGAGGGCGACGCGGCGCGGGGCGAGGCGGGCGAGGGCGACGGGATCGACCGAAGTGTCCATCCCGACGCCGTCGACGCCGGTTTCGGCGATGTAGGACAGGGTCATCAGCCCGCCGAGGCGGGGGAAGCCGATGATCTTCACCCCCGGATGGCGGATGCGGAGCTGTTCGACGATGCGCGCCGTGGGGTGGATGACATGGGCGCGGAAGAGGTCCGGCGGCAGCAGCCCGGCCCAGGAGTCGAACAGCATCACGCAGTCGGCCCCGGCCTCGATCTGCCAGGAGAGATAGTCGATCGTCGCGGTGGTGACGGTTTCGATGACCCCGGCGAGCAGGGCGGGATCGGCATAGGCGACCTCGCGGGTCAGCGGGAAATCGCCGCCGCGGCCGTCGATCATGTAGCAGGCGACGGTGAAGGGGCTGCCGGCGAAGCCGATCAGCGTCGTCTCCGGCGGCAGTTCGGCGCGGACGCGGGAGACGGTTTCCATCACCGGCTCGGTGCCCCGGCGCAGGGCGGCGGGATCGAGCGCCTCGAGGGCGGCGAGACCGTCGATCCGTTCGAGGCGCGGGCCCTCGCCCTCGGCGAAGCGGAGTTTCTGGCCCAGCGCCCAGGGCAGGATCAGGATGTCGCTGAACAGGATCGCGGCGTCCATCCCGAAACGGCGGACGGGTTGCAGCGTCACCTCGGTCGCGAGCGGGGGCGTGGTGCAGAGGGCGATGAAGTTGCCCGCCTTTTCCCTGAGCTTGCGATACTCGGGCAGGTAGCGGCCCGCCTGGCGCATCAGCCAGACCGGCGGCGGCCAGACCGCCTCGCCCCCGAGCACCCTGAGAACCGGTTTTTCCGCGCTTTGTCCCGTCATGCGACCTGCCTAGCTTCAATTCGTCTTATAGGAAAGAACGGGGGGAGTAGTGTTAGCTGTGAACTCTGGGGAACCCCGTAATGCGGTTTTTTCTGCACAGAGTTTTCCACAGCAAAACTCGGCCTGCAATCTGCTGATTCTGCATCAAACCCCCGGTTTTTCCACATATGCGGGGGATGCCCCGGAAATTCATCCACCGGTCGCGCCGGTGTGAAATTCATCCCCGCTTTCCACCGCGGGCGGTTTCGCGGCCCGAGTTATCCACGCTATGAGACCGGGCATGGACGGCAAACGGCTCAATCTCCACCTGGTTTCCGACGCCACCGGCGACACGCTGAACGCGGTGGCGCGCGCGGCCTCGGTGCAGTTCGAGGGATCGGACATCCATCTGCACCGCTGGAGCCTGATCCGCTCGCGGTTGCAGCTGCACCGGGTGCTGGAGGGGATCGAGGCCGAGCGCGGGCCGGTGCTGTGCAGCCTGCTCGACCAGGCGCTGCGCCACGAGCTGGACGAGGCCTGCCAGCGGCTCGGCCTGCGCATCCTGCACGTGCTCGACCCGGTGTTCGACCTGCTCGGCGAGGAGCTGGGGACGCCGACGCGGCCGACGCCGGGGCGGCAATACGTGCTGGATGCCGATTATTTCCGCCGGATCGACGCGATGCATTTCGTGCTCTCGCACGATGACGGCCAGGCGCTGCGCGGGCTGGCGGAGGCGGATGTGATCCTGGTCGGCGTCTCGCGCTCGTCGAAGACGCCGACCTCGTTCTACCTCGCCAATCGCGGCATCAAGGCGGCGAACGTGCCGATGGTGCCGGGGATCGAGCTGCCGGGCGTGCTGGACGATCCGCCCTGCCCGGTGGTCGGCCTGTTCATCGACGCCGAGCCGCTGATCGAGATCCGCCGGCACCGGCTCACCCTGCTCGGCCAGGGCGGCGGGGCGGCGGGGGCGTTCCGGCCGGACAGCGGCGACTATGTCGACGAGGAGGCAGTGAAGGCGGAGCTGCTCTGGGCGCGGCGGACCTGTAGCGCGCGCGGCTGGCCGACGGTGAACGTCACCCG
>JAJZFF010000657.1 GCA_021805485.1 Pseudomonadota bacterium | reverse complement strand
CGCCACAAGCTGGGGCAGCGCCATTCCCCCCGCCGGCCCGCTATCGCTGCGCTGCGCCGGCCTCACCATCGCCCACGAGCCCGGCCAGACGGTGCTGCACGGGATCGACTGCGCCTTTCCCGCCGGTTCGATGACCGCCATCGTCGGCCGCTCCGGCGCCGGCAAATCCACCCTCGCCGCCGCCCTGCTCGGCTTCGTCGCCCCGCAATCCGGCGCCGTCATGGTCAACGGCGACACGGCGCTCGCCTCGCTCGACCGCGAGGCCTGGTGGGCGCGGCTGGCCTATGTGCCGCAGACCCCCCGCGTCTTCGCCGGCACGATCGCCGAGAACCTGCGCCTCGGCCGGCCGGAGGCGGACGATGCGGCGCTGCGCGATGCCCTGCGCCGCGCCCGCCTGCTCGACGAGATCGACCGCCTGCCCGCCGGCATCGAAACCCGCATCGGCGATGGCGGCGCCGGGCTGTCCGGCGGCCAGGTCCAGCGCCTCGCCCTCGCGCGCGCCTTCCTGCGCGACGCCCCGCTGCTGATCCTCGACGAGGCCACCGCCCATCTCGACCTCGAGACCGAGGCCGAGATCGCCGCCGCCATCGCCGACCTCGCCCGCGGCCGCACCGCGATCCTGATCGCCCACCGCCTCGCCACCGTCCGCCGGGCCGACCGCATCCTGGTGCTGGAGGGCGGGCGCCTCGCCGAATCCGGCACGCACGACGAGCTGCTCGCCCGCGGCGGCGCCTATGCCACCCTGCTCGGCGCCGCGGAGGCTCCATGCGCGACCTGATCCGCCTGCTCCGCCTCTACGCGCCCTACCGGGTCTGGGTTCTCGCCGGCATCGGGCTCGGCGTTCTCACCGTGCTGGCGAATTTCGCGCTGCTCGCGCTCTCCGGCTGGTTCCTCGCCGCCACCGGGGTCGTCGGTGTCGCCGGCTATGCGGCGCAGAACGCCTTCAACTTCTTCACCCCGGCCGCCGGGGTGCGCTTCTTCGCAACCCTGCGCGTGCTCGCCCGCTATGCCGGCAGGCTGGTCGATCACGAGGCGACGTTCCGCCTGCTCGCCCGGCTGCGCATGGTCGCCTATGCCGGGCTCGAACCGCTCGCCCCGGTCGGCCTCGCCGGCGAGCGCGGCGGCGACCTGCTCTCCCGCCTCGTCGCCGATATCGACCGGCTGGGCGATTTTTTCCTCCGCGTCGCCTCGCCCTTCATGATCGCGGCGGCGGCGGCGCTGGTCATGGCGCTCGGCTTCGCCATCGTCTCGCCCGAGGCCGGGCTTCTGCTCCTGCTCGGGCTGTTCGTCGCCGGGGTCGCGGTGCCGCTGGCGAGCCTCGGCCTCGGCCGCCGCCCGGCCGGCGCCGCCGTCGCGCTGCAGGCGACGATGCGCGCCGATCTCGTCGATTCCGTCCAGGGCATGGCCGAACTGCTCACCTGCAATGCGAGCGGGGCGATGGCGGAGCGGGTCGACGCGGCGAGCGCGGCGCTGCTCGCCGCCCAGCGCCGCCTCGCCGCGATCGCCGGCTTCGGCGCCGCCGCCGGCCTGCTCGTGGCCGGGCTGACGATGCTGGCGATGCTGCCGCTCGGCGGCGCGCTGGCCGATGCGCACCGGATCGCCGGGCCGGTCATCGCCCTGCTCGCCCTCGGCGCGATGGCCGCCTTCGAGGCCGTCGCCCCGCTGCCGGCGGCGTTCCAGCTCCTCGGCGGCATGGCGGATTCGGCGCGCCGCGTCTTCGACCTGCTCGACCGCCCGCCGCCCGTCGCCGAGCCCGCCTCCAGCCCGCCCCGCCCGGCCCGGCTCGATCTCCGGCTCGACGGCGTTTCGCTCCGCTATCCGGGCGCCGCGCATCCGGCGCTCGCCGGGATCGACCTCGCGATCGCCGAGGGCGAGCACGTCACCATTCTCGGCCGCAGCGGTGCCGGCAAGACCTCGCTGTTCAACCTGCTGCTCCGCTTCGCCCCGCACGAGGCGGGAACGGCCACGATCGGCGGCGTCGATCTCGCCGCCATCCGCGGCGACGACCTGCGCTCGCTGTTCACCGTGGTCTCGCAGACCACCGCGATCTTCGCCGGCACCCTGCGCGACAACCTCCTCCTCGCCCGCCCGGATGCGGACGATGCGGCACTCTGGCGCGCGCTCGAGACCGCCCGCCTCGCCGATTTCGTCCGCGCCCGTCCCGGTGGTCTCGATTCGCTGGTGGGCGAGGCGGGGGCAAAACTCTCCGGCGGCGAGGCGCGGCGGCTCTCGCTCGCCCGCGCCGCCCTGCGCGCCACCCCCTTCCTGCTGCTCGACGAGCCGACCGAGGGGCTCGACCCGCTGACCGAGGCCGAATTCCGCCGCGCGCTCGCCGGCCTCGCCGCCGGGCGCACGGTGGTCGCCATCACCCACCGGCTCGACCACCTCGCCGATGACGACCGCGTGGTGATGCTGGCCGAGGGCCGCATCGTCGCCGACGGCCGTTTCGGCGCGCTCCGCCAGGGCGCCGGGCCTGTGGCGCGCCTGTCACGGCTGCGGGAGATGTCGCTCCGGTTCTGAGCCCGGCTGAAACGGATTGATACAGATCAATGCGCCGCCGCGTGGCGGCATTATCGATCGGGAAACTACCGTTCACCGCCGTGCGGGGAATCCCGCCGGTCCTCGGGCCAGGAGTCCATCATGATCGACCCGACAGTCGTCGACCTGTCGCGCCTGCAATTCGCGCTGACTGCGCTGTATCATTTCCTTTTCGTCCCCCTCACGCTGGGCATGACCTTCCTGCTCGCGACGATGGAGACGGTCTACGTCATCACCGGCAAGAAGATTTACAAGGACATGGCCCTGTTCTGGGGCAAGCTGTTCGGCATCAACTTCGCCATCGGCGTCGCCACCGGCCTGACCATGGAATTCGAGTTCGGCACCAACTGGTCGATGTACTCGCATTTCGTGGGCGACGTGTTCGGCACCCCGCTCGCCATCGAGGGGCTGATGGCCTTCTTCATGGAAAGCACCTTCATCGGCCTGATGATCTTCGGCTGGGACCGGCTGAGCCGCCCCGCGCATCTCGCCATCACCTACCTCGTCGCCCTCGGCTCGAACCTCTCGGCGCTGTGGATCCTGATCGCCAACGGCTTCATGCAGGACCCGACCGGCGCGAAATTCGACCCGGACACGATGCGCATGCAGTTCCACAGCTTCATGTCCCTCGTCTTCAGCCAGGATGCGCAGGCGAAGTTCGTGCATACCTCGATCGCCGGCTTCGTCACCGGCTCGATGTTCGTGATGGGCATCTCGGCCTACTACCTGCTGCGCCGCCAGCACCGCGAATTCGCCGCCCGCTCGTTCCGCATCGCCGCGATCTTCGGGCTGATCTCCACCCTCGGCGTGGTCACGCTGGGCGACGCGCTCGGCCGCATGGACTATCTCGTGCAGCCGACCAAGCTCGCCGCGATGGAAGGCATCTGGCACACCACCAAGGGGCCCAGCGCGCCCTGGCTGATCGCCGCCGTGCCGAATGACCGCACGCAGAAGAACGATTTCGCCATCGGTATCCCCTATGTGCTGACCCCGCTGGTCGCGCATGCCTGGAATGTCCGCATCCCCGGCATCGACGAACTGGAACAGCAGGCCCAGCTTCGCGCCGCCAAGGGCATCCAGGCGGTGATCGCGCTCAAGCAGTATGGCGAAACCCACAGCCCGGCGGCGCTCGCCGCCTTCCGCAAGAACGAGGCGGACATGGGCTACGGCTTCCTCGCCCAGCGCTTCGCGCCGGATCAGGACCTGTCGAAGATCACGCCCTCGAATCTGCCGGGCATCCTGAAAAGGGCCGGCCGCGAATCGATCCCCAACGTCTTCGTCGAGTTCTGGAGCTTCCGCCTGATGGTCGGCCTCGGCCTCGCCTTCCTCGTGGTGTTCGCCTTCGGCGCCTATTACAGCCTGAGGAACGAGCTTGAGAAACACCCGCTGGTGATGCGCGCGGCGATGTGGGCGATCCCGCTGCCGGTGCTGGCCTGCGAGTTCGGCTGGATCACCGCCGAGAACGGCCGCCAGCCCTGGACGGTTTATGGCTGGCTGCCGACCTTCCAGTCCGCCTCCAGCCACACGGTCGGCTACATGCTGTTCTCGCTGATCGGCTTCGCGCTGCTCTACAGCCTGTTCATCGCCGCCGAACTCTACCTGATGTTCAAAT
>JAJZFF010000314.1 GCA_021805485.1 Pseudomonadota bacterium | reverse complement strand
AGGATCACGATCAGCAGGGTGCGGCCGAACAGGCTGCGCGGCAGGATCTTGCGCAGGACGCGGTCGGGCTCGAGACCGCGCGGGGCGAGCCTCATGGACCCGGCTTGAGGACGTAGCCGCGGCCGCGCACGGTCTGCAGGTAGCGCGGCTCGCGCGGGTCGGGCTCGATCTTGCGGCGCAGGCGGGTCACCTGCACGTCGATCGCGCGTTCGCCGGCCTCGTCCATGCCGAGGATCTCGGCCAGCGCCTCGCGCGAGAGGACCTCGTGGGCGCGGGCGGCGAGCACGGCGAGCAGGCTCGCCTCGCCACCCGTGAGGCGGACCGGGCCGCGCTCGGTGGAAAGCTCGCCGCGGGCGGGATCGAAGCTCGCCGCCCCGAGCCGGACCGGGCCGGCCGCCTGCGCCGGCGGGGCGGCGCGGCGGAGCATCGCCCGGATGCGCAGCAGCAGCTCGCGCGGGTCGAACGGCTTGCCGAGATAGTCGTCCGCCCCCGCCTCGAAGCCGGCGATGCGGTCCTCCGGCGCGCCGCGGGCGGTGAGCAGCAGGATCGGCAGGTCCGGCGCGCGGTCGGCGCGCAGCGACTCGATCAGTTCGAGCCCGGTTTCCTCGGGCATCATGACATCGAGCACCATCATGTCGGGGTCGACCACGCGCAGGGTCTCGCGCGCGGCGGCGGCGCTCTCGGCGACGGTGACGCGGAAGCCGTTCTCGACAAGGTAGCGCTGCATCAGCGCGCGCAGGCGGGCATCGTCGTCGACCAGCAGGATGTGGGCGGCGGTGGCGCTCATCGGCGCGCGTTGCGCGCGGCCTCGGCCCGGTCGAGATAGGCGCGGGCCTCTTCCTTCATCATGCCGCGCAACACCTTGCGGAAGCCCTCGACGGCGGGGCCGCCGGCCTCGCGGAAGGCGGCGATCAGGCGCTCGCGCTGGGCCTCGAAGAGCTTGCGCTCCAGCGCGGCACCCGCCGGGGTGAGGCTGAGCAGGCGCTGGCGGCGATCCGCCCGGCCGGGGGTCTGCTCGACATAGCCGTCGCGGATCAGCGGGCCGAGGACGCGGGCGAGACTCTGCTTGGCGATCCCGAGAATGTGAAGCAGCTCGCCCACCGGCAGGCCGGGATTGCGGCCGATGAAATGCAGCGTCCGGTGATGCGCGCGACCGAAGCCGATTTCCGCAAGGATGGCGTCGGCCGCGGCCACGAGGTCGCGGTTGGCGAAGAAGATCATGTCCTGGGCGAGGCGAAGCTCTTCCTCGCGCAGGAACAGGAGGCCGGCGGCCGTGCCGGGCTGGGATGGTTTTTCGTGCATGGCTCCCTTGCCCATACTGAAGCGGGGACGCTGTGATAAGACAGGATTGATGGCTTTCCTGCAAGAACCGTTGCGCGATCGCGCCGCAACCGCCGCCAAAACGTCAATCCTGCTCTCCGGCAATCATCGCTTGGCCATCGGCCGCGGACAAATTATGGTTCCGGGTTCCTCGGCAGAGGGGACCGACATGAAAGAGGACGCGAGGCGATGAGTCTGATTCCGTTTGACGACCGCGACGGCATGATCTGGTGGGACGGCGAGCTGCGCCCCTGGCGGGACGCCAAGCTGCACGTGCTGACGCACGGGCTGCATTACGCCTCCGCCGTCTTCGAGGGCGAGCGGTCGTATGGCGGGAACATCTTCCGCCTGCGCGACCATACCAACCGGCTGATCCAGTCGGGCAAGCTGCTCGGCTTCGACATTCCCTTCAGCGCCGATGCGATCGACGCCGCCTGCAACGAGGTGCTGAAGGCGAACGGGCTGACCGACGCCTATATCCGCCCGATCGCCTGGCGCGGCTCGGAGATGCTCGCGGTTTCCGCCCAGCAGACCAAGATCCACCTCGCCATCGCCGCCTGGCCGTGGCCGAACCTGTTCGGCAACGACCGGATGAAGGGCATCACCCTCGGCATGGCGCCGTGGCGCCGGCCCGATCCGCGCACCGCGCCGACCGCCTCGAAGGCCGCCGGGCTCTACATGATCGGCACGCTCTCGAAGCACGCGGCCGAGGCGGAGGGGTTCAACGACGCGCTGATGCTCACCCTCGACGGGCATGTCGCCGAGGCGACGGGGGCGAACATCTTCTTCGCGATCGACGGCGAACTGCACACGCCGACGCCGGACTGCTTCCTCGACGGCATTACCCGCCGCACGGTGATGGCGCTGGCCCGCGCGCGGCAGATTCCGGTGCATGAGCGGCACATCAAGCCCGAGGAGATGGCGAAGGCGAGCGAGGTGTTCCTCGCCGGCACCGCCGCCGAGGTGACGCCGGTGCGCCAGATCGGCGAGCTGACCTTCACGCCGGGGAAGATCACCGAGACGCTGATCGCGGACTATACCGCGCTCGTCCACATGTCGCCGGAAGAGGTGGCCAAGCGGGCGGCGTGACCGTTCCGCGGTTCAGCGACCACGCGGCGAACGAGCGCACCTTCCTCGCCTGGGTGCGCACCGCGATCGCGGTGATGGCGTTCGGCTTCCTGGTCGAACGCTTCAACCTCTTTCTCCAGGTGGCCGGGCAGTCGCTGGGGCGGAAGTTCACCGTCTCGGGGACGCTCGCGTCCGACGCGGTGGGGATCGCGCTGATCGTCGCCGGCGCGATGATGGTGGCGGCGGCGATGCTGCGATTCGTCGGCAACCGGCGCGCGATCATCGACGAGGACGCCCGCGCGCCGGAGAGCGACCGGCTCGACCTCGCGCTGGCGGGGATGATCGTCGCCCTCGGGGTCGGGCTTGCCGTCTATCTCGCGGCGACGATCCTGCACGGGACGGGCTGATCCCTGCGCGGGGCGGGCTACCCCCTGCGCGGGGCGGGCTGATCCAGATCGCCGACGCCCGGCAGGATTGCGCCGGCGGGGCGTTTGCCGGGATTCGCGGCCGGGTTATGGTGAGGCAATGTCATCCGCACAAAGCGCCGTTGCCGCCGATGCGCCGGATCTGGCGACCAGCCGGCGCCTGCCGCTGCTGCTCGGATTCCTGATCGCGATCGGGCCGGTATCGGTCGACATGTATCTTCCCGCCTTCCCGACCATCGCGCGGCAGTTCCACGACCCGGCCGGGCCGGGGCTGACGCTCGCGGCGTATTTCGCCGGGCTCGCCGCGGGGCAGATGACGCAGGGGCCGTTCTCGGACCGGGCCGGGCGGCGGTTGCCGATCCTGCTCGGGCTCGCGCTCTACACCCTCGCCTCGATCGGTTGCGCGCTGGCGTGGAACACGGCCTCGCTCTCGGCGTTCCGGCTGGTGGCCGCCTTCGGCGGTTCGGCCGCGGTGGTGGTGCCGCGGGCGATGGTGCGCGACATCGCCGACGGGCCGGCGGCGGCGCTGCTGTTCTCGCGGCTGATGCTGGTGATGGGCGTGGCGCCGATCATCGCCCCCATTCTCGGCAGCGCGGTGATCGCGTTCGGCTCGTGGCGGTGGATTTTCGCGCTGGCGACGCTCTACGGGATCGTCGCGATCGGGCTGGTGTGGTTCCGGCTGCCGGACACGCTGCCGCTTGCGCGGCGCAGCACGGTGGGGTTCCGCACCATCATCATCCGCTACGGGCAGATTTCCGCCGAGCGCGGCTTCCTGACCCATGCGCTGACCGGCACCTTCGCGATCGGCGCGCTGTTCGCCTATCTCGCCGGCACGCCGGCCGTGTTCATCGGCGAGTTCCACTGGGACCCGATTTCCTATGCGCTGCTGTTCGGGCTGAACGCGGCGATCTATATCGGGTTCAACCAGTGGAACCCGCATCTCGTGGCGCGGGCGGGGCTGCGGCCGGTGATTTCCGCCGCGGTCGCGGCGCTGGTGTGCGGCACGATCGTGCTGGTGGCGGCGGCGCTGCGCGGCGGCGGGCCGCTGCCGATCATCGCCGGCCTGTTCATCTGCCAGGCGAGCTACGGGCTCAGCCTGCCGAGCTCGCTGGTCGCCGCCCTCTCGCGGCACCAGGCGCATGCGGGCTCGGCCTCGGCCCTGCTCGGCACCTGGCAGTATCTCGGCGGGGCGATCACCGGCGCGCTGGTCGGCGCCTTCGCCGACGGCACCGCCCGGCCGATGGCCTTCGCCATGTTCGCCTGCGCGGTGCTCGCCGCACTCGCCGCCGCCTTCCGACCGCAACGCCTGACCTGACACGCCCCTGACGAGGACAACATGCC
>JAJZFF010000329.1 GCA_021805485.1 Pseudomonadota bacterium | reverse complement strand
GCCGAACTCGACCGTGTCACCGGCAAAGAGAACCTTCTCCTTCGGCAGCCAGACCACCGTATCGCCGGCGGTGTGGCTGCGGCCGATATGGATGATCTGCACCTCGCGCTTGCCCATCCACAGCGTCATCCGCCGGTGGAACACGACCTGCGGCCAGGTCAGGCCCGGGATGCTCTCCTTGCCACGGAAGAGCCGCGGGAACCGGCCGATCTCGCTCGCCATGTCCGCCGCACCACGCTCGACGATCAGCGCGCGCGTGACATCCGAGGCGATGATCTCGGCGCCCGGATAGCCCGAGGCGCCGAGCACGCGCACGGCGTGATAATGCGACAGCACGATATGGCGGATCGGCTTGTCCGTGACACGGCGGATATGCGCGATGACGTCTCCGGCCATCGCCGGCGTCGCCTGGGCATCGACGACCAGAACCGAATCATCGCCGATGACGACACCGGAATTGGGGTCTCCCTCGGCGGTATAGCCATAGAGTCCTGGCCCCAGCTCCTCGAACGAGATGGTCTTGGCGCCGAGGTCTGTGGTCGAGGCGAATCCTGCCATGAGGCTCTCCTGCTGTCCGCGAATCAGGTCTTCTGCAGCAATTTGCACGAGGATTCCGACACCGGCCGGAACGCCTGATCGGCCGGCACGGTCTTGACGATGTCGAGATAGTCCCACGCCTCCTTGCTCTCGCCCGGCGCCTTGACGCGGGCGAGATACATCGGCCGCATCACCCGCCCATCGGCGCGCAAAATGCCGTTGCTGAGGAAGGCGTCGTTGATCGGCATGGCCCGCATCTGCGCCATCGCGGCCTGCGCGTCGGTGCCGGCGACCGCGATCGCCTTGAGATAATGCAGCACGGCGCCGTAGGCTCCGGCCTGCTCCATCGTCGGCATCACGCCGGTGCGCTTGAAGAATCGTTCCGACCAGGCCCGTGCGGCCGGGCTCTGGTTCCAGTAGGAGGCGGTGGTGAGCAGCGTGCCCTGGGCGATCTTCAGCCCCACCGCGTGCACGTCCGAGATGAACATCAGCAGCGCCGCGAGACGCTGGCCGTTGCGCGTCGCGCCGATGCCGAATTCGGCCGCCTGCTTCAGCGTGTTGTCGGTATCGGAGGCCGCGTTCGCCAGCGCCACGACCTGCGCGCCGGAGGCCTGGGCGGAGAGCAGCGCCGAGGAGAAATCGCTGGTCCCCGGCGGGTGCGCCGTGGCGCCGAGCACCTTGCCGCCGGCCTGTTCGATGAAGCGGGTGGCATCGGCCTGGAGCTGGTGGCCGAACGCGTAGTCCGCGGTGATGAAATACCAGCTCCGGTCCCCGTCGGCGATCATCGCCTGGCTCGTCACCTTGGCCAGCGCGTAGGTGTCGTAGGTGAAATGCACCGTGTTGGCGTTGCAGAGCTTGTCGGTGAGGGCGCTGGAGCCGGGCCCGGAGAGCAGCGCGAGCCGGTTCTTCTCCTTCGCCAGGCCGCTGATGGCGATGCCGATGGCCGAGTTCGGCACGTCGACGATCGCCAGCACGCCCTTGTTGTCGATCCAGTTGCGCGCGATCTCGAGGCCGATATCGGTCTTCATCTGATGGTCGCCGCCGAGAATCTCGATCGGCCGCCCGCCCACCGCGCCGCCGACCTCCTCGGCCGCCATCTGCGCCGCAACCACCGAGGCCGGCCCGCCCGTGTCGCGGCCCCAGCTCGACATGTCCACCAGCACGCCGAGCCGGATCGGCTCGGCCGCGGCGGCGCGCCGCCAGGAGAGCCCCAGCATCGGCATCGCCAATGCGGGCGTCATCAGGGCCGCGCCCAGCGCCCGGCGGCGGCCCAACCTCGGTGCGTGTGCGTTCATGGTGTGTTTTCGCTCATGTTTGCCGGTCTCCCCCCCGCTTTTTGCGCCATCCGGGGCGCTGTTGCCATCATACGAAATAGCGAATACATTCGCAATAGACGAACTTCCACCGGAGACGGTCCCCATGCCAGATACCGCGTCCCTCCCCGCCGAAACGCTCCAGTGCGACGTCCTCGTCGCCGGCTCCGGCGCCGGCGGGCTCGCCGCCGCCGTCACCGCGCGCAAGCTCGGGCTGGAGGTCATCGTCGCGGAGAAGGAGCCGCTGTTCGGCGGCACCACGGCGCGCTCCGGCGGCTGGCTCTGGATTCCCGGCAATCCGCTGGCCGCCCGCGCCGGCATCGCCGACAGCGAGGCCGCGGCGCGGACCTATCTCCAGCACGAGGCGGGCAACCATTTCGACGCCGCGCGGGTGGACGCGTTCCTGCAGGCCGGCCCGCGCATGGTCGCCTTCTTCGAGCGCGAGACCGCGGTCCAGTTCGTGCTCGGGCCGCAATTCTCGGACTACCACCCGAACGCCCCGGGGGGCAGCGAGGGCGGGCGCTCGATCTGCGCCGCGCCGTTCGATGCCACCGCCCTCGGTGCCGAGGTCGACCGGCTGCGTCCGCCGCTGCGGGAGATCACCTTCCTCGGCATGATGATCGGCTCGGGCAAGGAGCTGCTGCATTTCTTCAACGTCACCCGCTCCGTCGTCTCGGCCGCCTATGTCGCCCGCCTGCTGGCGCGCTACGCCCGTGAGCGCGCCGTGCACGGGCGGGCCATGCGCCTGGCCAACGGCAACGCGCTGGCGGCGCGGCTGGCCAAGTCCGCCTTCGATCTCGGCGTGCCGATCTGGACCCGGGCGCCGGTGCGCGCGGTGCTGGCCGAGAACGGCGCCGTCACCGGGGCGCTGGTCGAGCGCGAGGGGCGGATGCTGCGCGTCATGGCGCGGCGCGGCGTGGTGCTCGCCTGCGGCGGCTTCCCGCAGGATGTCGAGCGCCGCAAGGCGCTGTTCCGTCATGCGCCGACCGGGGTCGAGCATGTTTCGCCGGCCCCGCCGGGCAATACCGGCGACGGGCTGCGCCTCGGCGAGCAGGTCGGCGCGGCGATCGAGGATCGGCTGCCGAACGCCGCCGCCTGGGTGCCCGTCTCACGGGTGCCGCACCGAGACGGAACCATCGGCGTGTTCCCCCATTTCGTCGACCGCGCCAAGCCCGGCGTCATCGCCGTCACGCGCGCCGGCGTGCGCTTCGTCAACGAGGCGGACTCCTATCACGATTTCGTCCAGGCGATGGTACGGGTCTGCCAGGACCAGGGTGCCTACGAGGCGTTCCTGATCGTGGACCACCCGACCATCCGTCGCTACGGGCTGGGCTTCGCCAAGCCCTTCCCGGTACCGATCGGGCCCTATGTCCGCTCCGGCTATCTCCTGCGCGGGCGCACCCTGGCCGAACTCGCCACCCGCGCCGGCATCGACGCTGCCGCGCTGGCGCGCACCATCGCCGACTACAACGAGGGCGCCCGGCGCGGCGAGGATGCCGCCTTCGGCCGTGGCAGCACCGCCTACAACCGCTATCTCGGGGATCCGTCGCGCACCCCCAATCCCTGTGTCGGGCCGATCGAAGCCGGGCCGTTCTATGCGCTGAAACTGGTGCCGGGCGATCTCGGCACGTTCGACG
This sequence comes from Pseudomonadota bacterium, assembly GCA_021805485.1. The sequence goes on along the minus strand of JAJZFF010000329.1, from coordinate 677 downwards.
GGCTGCGCGGGGATGAGCACGCGCGTGTGCTGGATCGGTCCGGCGCGCCGATCCCCGGGCTCTATGCCGCCGGCAACGACCTCGCCAGCATCATGGGTGGCAATTATCCCGGCGGCGGCATCACGCTGGGCCCGGCGATGACCTTCGGCTTCATCGCCGCCCATCACATGGCCGGCGTCGCCTCCAGCGCGACCGGCCCATAGCCCAGACGCTCCGAGACGTCCCGCGCCGCGGCGACCAGCGTCGCCACCTGCGCGCTGGCGGGGCTGCGATCCACCATCCCCGAGGGGCCGATGGCGGTGATCACGAGCTGGAGCTGGGCGCTATGGTCGAACACCGGCACGGCGATGGCGGCGATGCCGGGGATCGGCCGCCCGTCCGTCGTGGCGTAGCCGTCCACCCGCACCCGCGCCACCTCGGTGCGGACGTCGGCCAGCGTCATGCCGGCGGCGATGCGCTGGCTGTGGCGCGGATCGGCCATCTCGGCCCCGATCATCGCCTCCACCAGGTCGGGGGGCGCGAAGGCGGCGAACACCCAGCCGGTCGCCGTGCCGGTGAGCGCGAACACCGACCCGGCGCGCAGATTGGCGTGCACCTGCGTCGCCGCCTCGTGGACCCGCACCACCGTCGGACCATGGTCGCCCCAGACCGAGATCGTCACCATCAGTCCGAGCCGG
>JAJZFF010000019.1 GCA_021805485.1 Pseudomonadota bacterium | reverse complement strand
GGTGAGGTCGCCGGGGAAGCCGTTCTCGCCGTCCGGGCTGAGCAGGCGGAGGGTGAGGGCGCTGCCGGTGGCGGCGACGATGTCCCACACGCGGTGGCTGAAATTGGGCGCGGGGCCGTCGGCCGGGCCGCCATGCAGGGTGTTGGCGCCCTCGTTGGCCGGCAGGGTGTGGCGGACGCCGTCGAGGGTGAAGGCGGCGCCGGCGATGCGGTTGGCGTAGCGGCCGACGAGCGCGCCGAAATAGGGGCTTTTCGTCTCGTAGTCGGCGAGGGTGGGGCAGCTCAGCACGACATTGGCGAGGCGGCCGCGGCGGTCGGGGGCGAGGAGTTCGTCGACGATGCCGCCATAGTCGAGCAGGCTGACCGACATGCCGGCCGCGTTCGCGAGGGTGATCCGCCGCACCTTCGCGCCGGCGCGCGTGGTGCCGTAGGGGGCGATGACGGGTTCGGGCATGGGCGGTCGGTCCTTCAGGCGTTTGGGCAGGCGTCCGGGATGACGGCGGCGCGGGCGAGGAGATCGGCGTCGCCGCCGGTGGCGCCGGCGGCGCCGAAGGCCAGCGCGGGGTGGACGATGCGCGCGGCGATGAAGCGCTCGGCGACGGCGGCGGGGGCGTGGCGGAGCAGCAGCGCGGCCGAGAGGGCGAGGGCGAGATGCTCGACGAGGCGGCGGGCGACGGGCTCGGCCGATTCGGGGCGTTCGAGCATCGCCTCGACGCCGGCGATCAGCGCATCGAGCGCGGTGTCCGCGCCGCGGGCGGGGGCGAGTTCGGCGGCGAGGGCGGCGGCGGCCTCGGGCGTGCGGGTCAGCGCGCGCAGCACGTCGAGGCAGATGACGTTGCCCGCCCCTTCCCAGACGCCGTTCAGCGGCGCCTCGCGGTAGAGCCGGGCGATCGGGTGTTCCTCGACGAAGCCGTTGCCGCCGTGGCATTCCAGCGCCTCGGCGAGCAGGGCGGGGGCGCGCTTGCAGGTCCAGTATTTCGCGACCGGGACGATGATCCGGGCGAGGGCGGCCTCGGCCGGGTCGCGAGGGGCGGCGTCGGTCGCGGCGGCGGCGCGCAGGGCGAGCCAGAGCGCCGCCTCGGCCTCCAGCGCCATGTCGGCGAGGACGGCGCGCATCAGCGGCTGGTCGATCAGGGCGCGCTGGAAGGCGCGGCGATGGGCGGCGTGGTGCAGGGCGAGCGAGGTGGCCTGGCGCATCAGCGACGCGGCGCCGAGCGCGCATTCGAGGCGGGTGAGATGCGCCATCTCGATGATGGTGGCGATGCCGCGGCCCTCGGCGCCGACCATGACCGCTTCCAGCCCGTCGAACTCGACCTCGGAGGAGGCGTTGGAGCGGTTGCCGAGCTTGTCCTTGAGGCGCTGGATGCGCACCGCGTTGCGGCTGCCGTCGTCGCGCCAGCCCTGGGCGAGGAAGCAGGAGATCGTCTCGCCGGTGCGGGCGAGGGTGAGGAAGAGATCGCTGGTGGGGACCGAGAAGAACCATTTGTGGCCGGTCAGGCGCCACGAATCGCCCGCGCGGGTCGCGGTGGTGCGGGTCTGGCGCAGATCCGAGCCGCCCTGTTTCTCGGTCATCGCCATCGCGACGCCGAGGGCCGGTTTTTCCGCCGGCGGCAGCGGGCGCGGGTCGTAGCCGGGCGCGAGAATCCGGTCGCGGAAGCGGGCGAGCAGGTCGGGCGCGTGGGCGAGGGCGGCGGTGGCGGCGAAGGTCATCGCCGCGGGGCAGCAGACGCCGGGCTCGCCCTGGCCCCAGAGATAGGCCACGGCGGCGCGGGCGACATGGGCGCCGGGGCGGGGTTCGGTCCAGGCCAGGCTGTGGAAGCGGTCGGCGCGGATCATGCCCATCAGGCGGTGCCAGGCGGGGTGGAAGGCGACCTCGTCGATGCGGTGGCCGAAGCGGTCGAAGGCGGCGAGTTCGGGCGGGTTGCGATTCGCCTCCCGCGCCAGGGCGCGCAGTTCGGCCGAGCCGATTCGGGCGCCGACCGCGGCGAGATGGGGGGCGGCCCAGCCGGCGCCGAAGGCGGAAACCGCCTCGAGAAGGGCGGCATCGCCGGTGAAGGCGTCGTGCGCCGGCGGTTCGCCGGCCTGGTTGAAAACCTCGTGCGTGACGGGCATGGCGGCAGCATAGCCGCGCGGGCGCGGCTTGTCTCGCCCGGCATTGTCCCACCCGGCTCTATTGATGGCGGCGCGCGCTGCGCTTATACCCTGTGGCGTTGCGGGTGTAGCTCAATGGTAGAGTTCCAGCCTTCCAAGCTGGCTGTGCGGGTTCGATTCCCGTCACCCGCTCCATCGATTTTGCAGGGTTTTTCTGGCCGATCGTCGCCGGCCAGCTTGCCGCCACGCCCCGCTCTGCGGGCGGCAGTTCCTGTCGCTACCAATTGCAGGTTGCCGTGAAATTGAATGCATTCAGGGAGGTGTTGTCGCCTCTGCGGCTGATATAGACGAGCCGGCCTTTCCAGCCGTGCTGGGTGCGGAGGGTCAGTCCGAGCCCGGTGTCGAGGGTTGCGCTTGGCGCCGCTTGCGCGCTCACCGGCATGATCTCGGTGCCGAGAGTCTCGGTGGAAGCGAGCAGGCGGTTGCCGAGATAGGACGTGCCGCCGACCTCGATCCAGGGCTCAAGATCGAGCCCGAAGGTCCTGATCTGGTACCCGGCTCTGGCGCCCGCGCCGATCGCACCGAGATCGTTGCCTTGCCGACCATAGGCAAGATCGAGCAAGCCGGCGCCATGTTCAGCGAAACCTTCCTGGGACACGTGCAGATAGCGTGCGGCAACGAAAGGCGTGATGAAGCCGCGGTCAATATGATCGGTGTAACTGGCGTTGATGCCGGAACCCAGAAACCATCCATGGCCGGTTCCCGTTGCAACCAGACCGCTCGGCACGAGGCTGCGGCGGGAATTCACGCCGAGATGGCCGAGGCCCAGCGTCAACGCGATCCGCCATGGACCGTGCCGATAGATCCCGTAGTCGGAGAGGCTGATCTGGCGGTTTGAGATCTGCTGGTAGGCGGTGTTGCTGCTGCTGGCGGTGCCGGCGACAGCGACGCCGAGAAGGAAGCCGGGCCGGATCCGGGCTCCATAGCCGATGATGGCGCCCCCGTCGGTGATATTCCCGTCATTGGCCTGGCCGAAGCTGCCCAATCCGTGAAGCCAGAAGCCTTTCCGCGAGGCGAGGACCGCATCCGTCGTGTCCAGGATGTCCTGATTGATGATGTAGGCATTGCCGGCGACGCCGCTGCCCGAGGAAAAGGCGAGAGGGCCGACGTTCAGGCTGAGATAGACATTGTCGGCGGTGTACTGGACCTGCGGCAAGAGATAGCTGGCGAGCGCGGAATTGTAGGCGACGGTTGAGAATTGTCCCGAGACACCGCCGCCGGAATGGACGATGTCGTAGCGCGAGCCGGGGCGGTAGATGCCGGAATCGGCATTGACGGCGAGGCCGCCGGCGAGCTGGACGGAGCCCGTCACGGCGAGCTGGCTGTAGCTGATGCCGGGCGCCTGATCGTTGGGGGTGATCTCGATCGAGAGCGTGCTGGCAGGGTTCTGAGCGTAGTTGCCCGTGACGGTCATGACGCCGATGGTGCCGCCAGGGGCGACAATGCCGCCATTGTTCGCGACATCGCCGGCGATGGTGCCGTGACCGCGCAGAATGGCGCTGGCATCGACGGTGACCATGGCGTGCAGAACGGTGCTGCCATGGATGCTGTCTCCGACCTCGAAAAGACCATTCGCGACAGTGACAACGGGCGCGCTGCCGGTTCCCGTGTTGGTCTGGCTCGTGGCGTTGTCGATCACCGTGCCTCTGGTGGTGAGGGTTCCGGCGAGGTTGAGCGTTCCGGTCAAGGTCAGGGCATTGGCGGTGGTCGGGTCGAGAGAGGTTCCGGCCGGGCCGGCAAGGCTGCCACCGGTGTTGGCGACATCGATCAGGCGCGCCGTGCCGAACGGCGACATGGCACCGAGCGTGCCGCCGCTACTCAGCAAGAGATTGCCGCCTGCTGCGCCGAGGGCCGAGTCATTCGACACCAGCAGGGTACCGCCCGTGATGCTGGTATTGCCGGTGTAGGTGCTGGTTCCGGCGAGGGTTGTCGTGCCGCCGGCAAGTTGAAGCCCGCCGGTGCCTGCGATGGTGCCGGCGAAGGTGCCGCTGCCGTTGCTGATGATCAGGTTGTTGGC
>JAJZFF010000091.1 GCA_021805485.1 Pseudomonadota bacterium | reverse complement strand
CGACGCCTTCCTCGTCGCCACCGCCGACGGGCTGGCGCTGGTCGAACGCGACGCGCCCGGCGTCACGCTCGATCTCGCCATGACCCAGGATGGCGGCCATTTCGGCACCCTCACCCTCAGCAACGCGCCGGCCACGCCCGTCCCGGGCCGAATCGAGGCGGCGCTGGAGACCATCACCCTGGCGCTGGCCGCGACCGCGCTCGGCCTGATGGACCGCGCCTTCGCGCTGAGCCTCGACTATCTCAGGACGCGGCGGCAGTTCGGCCGCGCGATCGGCAGTTTCCAGGCGCTGCAGCACCGGGCCGCGGACCTCAAGCTGCAGCTCGAACTCACCCGCGCCACCGTCGCCGCCGCCGCCGCCGCGCCGTCGCCTGCCGCCATCTCGCGCGCCAAGGCCCGCGCCGCGGAGGCATCGCTGCTGCTCACGCGCCAGGCGATCCAGCTCCATGGCGGCATCGGCTACACCGACGAGTACGATGTCGGGCTGTTCCTCCGCAAAGCCATGGTCATCGCCAATCTGCACGGCTCGGCGGCTCTGCACCGCGCCCGCTTCGCCGCCCTCGCCCCCGACATCACCGAGTAGAGGCCGCCATGGACGCCGCCGCCCTCGACGCGCTCGACGACGAAGCCTTCCGCCTCGAAGTCCGCCGCTTCGTCGAAGCCCACTACCCGCCGGCTCTGCGCAACCCGCCCAAGCGGCTGCACTGGGCGGAGAACCAGGTGTGGTACAGGCTGCTCGCCGAACATGGCTGGCTCGCCCCCGGCTGGCCGCGCGCGTATGGCGGCATGGGGCTCTCGGCCGCGAAGCAGCTGATCGTCATCGAGGAATTCGAGCGCCACGGCTGCGCGCGCACCAACGACCACGGCGTCGTCATGGTCGGACCGCTGCTGATCCGCTACGGCAGCGAGGCGCAGAAGCGGTTCTTCCTGCCCAAGATCCTCTCCGGCGAGGCGATCTGGTGCCAGGGCTACAGCGAGCCGAATGCCGGCTCCGACCTCGCCAGCCTGCGCACCGAGGCGGTCATCGACGGCGACGACTACGTCATCAACGGCCAGAAGACCTGGACCACGCTCGCCACCGACGCCAACTGGATCTTTCTCCTCGTCCGCACGGACAAGGCGGCGAAGAAGCAGGAGGGGATCAGCTTCCTGCTGGTGCCGATGGACAGCCCCGGCATCACCGTCCGTCCCATCATCAATCTCGAGCTGCACGACGAGTTCTGCGAGGTCTTCTTCGACAATGTGCGCGTGCCCCGCGCCAATCTCGTCGGCGAGGAGAACAAGGGCTGGACCATGGCCAAGGCGCTGCTCGGCTTCGAGCGCATCTTCCTCGGCTCGCCGCGCCAGTCCGCCTACGCGCTGGTCCGGCTGAAGCTCCTCGCCGAGCGCATGGGGCTGGCCGAGGACCCGACCTTCCAGGACCGCTTCACCCGCCTGCGCCTCGACCTCGAAGACCACAAGGCGCTGTACGAGACCTTCGCCGCCCGTCTGCGCCGCGGCGAGCCCCTCGGCGCCGACGTCTCGATGCTGAAAATCCACCAGAGCGAGCTGTTCCAGCGCATCACCGAGGCGATGCTCGAGATCGCCGGCGAAAATGCCGGGCTGCTCGAACCGATGGAGGGCAACCGGGCGCTGCACCCGGCCGGGCTCTTCATCCAGGCCCGCCCGGCGACGATCTACGGCGGCTCCAACGAGATCCAGCGCAATATCCTCGCCGGCAGCGTCCTCGATCTGCCGGCGACGTGAGCGCCGGACCAAACCAGGGGCCGTCGCGGCCCGTGGAACCGGCAGGTTTCGGGCCGGCGACGCCGCGTGTGGCCCACCCCCATTTGGCCCGCATCGACCTGCGGGCCGGGCTGCTTCTGGTGGTGCTGTGCGCCTGCTGGGGCTTCCAGCAGGTGGTGATCAAGCTGGCGGCGCGGCACGGGCTGCCGACCCTGACCCAGGCGGGGTTGCGCTCCGTGCTGGCGACACTGGTGCTGGTTCTATGGGTCCGCTGGCGCCACGGTTCGGCGCGATGGCTGTTCGCGGTCGATGCGGTTCTCGCCCCGGGCGCGGTGATGGGGCTGATCTTCGCCGGCGAATTCGTGCTGATGTACTGGGGCCTGCAATACACCACCGCCTCGCGCGGGGTGCTGTTCCTCTACACGGCGCCGTTTTTCGTCGCCCTCGGCGTCCAGGTTCTGGTGCCGGCGGAGCGGCTGGATGCGCGCCAGGCGGTGGGCCTGCTCTGCGCCTTCATCGGCGTCGGCGTGGCGCTGCGCCAGGGACTGGGCGCCGGCGGCACGATCCTGGGCGATCTCATGCTCACCGGCGCGGCCGCGCTGTGGGGCGCGCTGACCCTGATGGCGAAGGTGAACCGCCGGCTCAGCGCCACGCCGCCGGTGCGGGTGCTGTTTCTGCAGTTGGCCGGATCGGCGCCGATTCTGCTCGCCGTGGCGGCGGTGCGGGGCGGATTCGCCGCGGCGCGGCCGGACGCGCTGGCCTGGGCGGCGCTCGGCTACCAGTCCGTGCTGGTGGCGTTCATCACCTATCTCGCCTGGTACTGGCTGATCCTGCACTATCCGGCGACGCGGGTCTCGGCGTTCTCCTTCCTCACGCCGCTGTTCGGCATGCTGTCGGGGGCGGCGGTGCTGGGCGAACCGGTCTCGGTGGCATTCCTCCTCGCCCTTTCCCTGGTCGGGGCGGGTCTCTATCTGGTCAACGGACGGACGCGGGAGCAGGCGTGATGGACGAGATGCCGATCCTGACGCGGCGGCGCATCGAGGCGGAATTCGCCCGCGGCGTCTATGAGGAAATGGCGGGCGCGTTCGGCGCCGAGGCGGCGCGGCGCGTGCTCGCCGCCGCCGTGGTCAGGATGGCGAAGGCGCAGGCCGCGGACATGGCGCGAGGGGCGCCCGGCGGCGCGCCCGATCTCGCCTCCTTCCGCGCCATCCAGCACCTCTGGACCGCCGAGGACGCGCTCGAGATCGAGGTGCTGGCCGAGAGCGCGACGGCGTTCGACTTCAACGTCACCCGCTGCCGCTATGCCGAGATGTACCGCGCCCTCGGCCTGGCCGAGCTCGGCGCGGTGCTCTCCTGCGCCCGGGATGGAGCCTTTTGCGAGGGTTACGACCCAAAGCTCACCCTGACACGCACGCAAACCATCATGGGCGGCGCGGCGCACTGCGATTTCCGCTACCGCCGCGAGGTCTGAGGCGGCTACCGCTCGGTCTCGTCCGAGGTCGAGCTGACGCCGATTTCCTCGCTCAGCGGATCGGCGTCGTCCTCGAGGTCGGAGGCGTCTTCCAGCACGTCCTCATCGGCCTCGTCATCGGCTTCGACCTCGGTCTCGGCGTCGTCGAGCCCTGGCGCCGGTTCGACCTTGCGGACCCGCTTGTCATCGACCGGAACGCCTGGAGCGCGGCGCAGCCGGGGCTGCTCGGCGGGCTGCTCGGTGCCGCATTTCGGACAGACCGCGGGCACGCGCATCAGATCGTAGAAGCGCGTGCCGCAGGAGACGCACACATGCTTGGTGCCGAGTTCGGATTTCGCCATCGGTTAGCCTCGTCGGACAGGAGGGGCGCGGGCGCCGGGTCGGGCGGGGCGCCGCCATGCCACCGCTGGGGGCGGCTGTCAAACTGTTCGGGTGCATGGTAACTGCGCCCGGTTCGTCGTTCGATGGAGTCCACGCTGGTGCGCCCGCTCGTTGCCCACCGCCCAAGCACCCCGCTCACCGGGCGCATCCGCGTTCCCGGCGACAAGTCGATTAGCCATCGCGCGCTGATGTTCGGCGCCCTGGCCATCGGCGAGACGCGCATCAGCGGCCTGCTCGAGGGCGAGGACGTGCTGCGCACGGCGGCGGCGATGCGGGCCCTCGGCGCGGAGATCGAGCGGCTCGGCGACGGCGCCTGGCGCGTCGTCGGGCGTGGGATCGGCGGGCTCACCGAACCGGACGACGTGCTCGACATGGGCAATTCCGGCACCGCGGCGCGCCTGATCTGCGGCATCCTGGCCAGCCATCCGCTGTTCGCCGTGCTCACCGGCGATGCCTCGCTGCGCCGGCGCCCGATGCGGCGCGTGACCGGGCCGCTGGCCGCGACCGGAGCGCGATTCGCCGCGCGCGCGGGCGGGCGCCTGCCGCTCGCCATCGAGGGCACCGGCGCCGCCCTGCCGATCGCGCACCGGCTGGATG
>JAJZFF010000199.1 GCA_021805485.1 Pseudomonadota bacterium | reverse complement strand
GCCGGCTAACGGCATCATCCAGACCGGCCAGTTCAACATCGACACCGGCCCCCTTCAAGGTCAGCCGAACACGCTGTTCGTGCTTCTGCCGGACGGTGCCGACGCAAGATTCAACAACCTCAATGCGCGCAGCACCGATCTGGCGATTTCGCTGACCAACGGGTATGCACAGGGCACTTTGTATTTGCACTACCTGTTGGTGGCTGGCGGCCTCGATGGACAGACGGCCTTCGTCGGCCAGATCGCCGGTCTTGCAGGCCCGGCCGCGGCGCATAACGGCAAGGTCGTTCCTGTGCCGGGATCCGGCTATCGCTTCAACTCGTGCATTATCGGATCGGTGAGTTGCACCGTGTTGCCCGTGGCGATCGTGCCGGAGCGCAACCCACTGGATGATTTCGACATCAGTCCACGGCGGCGACGCAAGCTGGATGCAAATGTCCGGCTGCCAGGTGTGGCGGCAAAGGACTATTGACCATGCGCCGAACGGTCCTGGTTCTGGCCGCCCTTGCCGGCCTGGCGTTGTTGAGCGCGTGCACACAGCCCCCGCCGGGCGCTTATGCGCGCGACACGGATTCCCCACGATCGGCCAGCGGTCAGCAACTCGCGCTGGGCAAAAACACCAGCGGCGAAACCTGCACCGCCAACCGCACGGCCACCGGCGGCGCATCGATCTACTGCGGCAGTTGGCACCAACCCAGCGCCGAAGTGAGTGCCGGCCCGAAAGCGAACCGGGCGACTCTGGATGCAATCGTTACGCGGGGAAACTGGCGGGCGGGTCTCGAACAGCGCTACGCGTGCGGCAATCCAAAACCGACAACAGTGCTCGGGCGCTATCCTGGAGAGGTTCTGCTCTGCACGCAGCGGATCGGCGGCTGGCCGCATGTCGCCCTGGCGGCCTTGATCCATGACCGTGTGTGGTTTGCCGATGGCGTACAGCCGGCTTTTCCCGCCATGGAACGCGCCGTCGGCGTGATCAGCGGCGCGGTACCAGCCGCCGAGGCCGGCGCGATGACAACTTCGGTTTCCGACAGCCAGCTTGCCGATCGCCTCGCCGCGGCCGCCTTCACCTCCGGCGATATCGGCGAGTACGGCAAGTTGATGGCTCTTGGAAACCGCTCCAACCAGGCAGAGGATTACCCCGCCGCCATCACCGCCTACCGGGCCGCGCTCGCGCTGCAGCAAAAGGCGCTTGGGCCGGAAAATCCGAATACGGTGACGCCGATGCTGGATCTTGCCCTGAATCTTTCGGATCAGGGCGATTATAGCCAGGCTGACGCCCTGCTTTCGCAGGCGGCAAAGCTGGCTCCCCTGGCCGTGGATCCCACGGCGGTCGCTCGGCTCGACCATTATCGTGGCCTCGATCAACTCAATCAGGGTCATGATCGCCGCGCGCTGCAGCTGCTCTCGGCCGCAAACCGGGATTACGCATCGCTTCTGCCTCGCTCCGTGTTGCGTCCCCACCCCGCCGCGACCGGATCCGACGACGGTTTCGGCCTTTCGGCCGGAAGCCGCGGGGGATCGCTCCTCGCCGCGCAGTCGACGCTGTTGAGCCCGATCGGGCAGCAGGCCCTGCTCGGGGTGATCGAGACACTGCGGTATGAGGGCGTGGTTCTTGACGCGGCCGGCCATCACAAGCAAGCCGCCGTGAAAATCGGCCGTGCATCGGCGATCGCGTCGGCGAACGGAATTGCGCCGCCCGTGCTTCGCGCCAGGCTCGACCGGAGCACGGCCGCCGTCGACACGGCGTTTGACAGGACTGCCTCGGCTGCCGCCAGGCTGGCCGAAGCCTCATATAATTTCGAACATGCCCTGCCCGGTTCGCGCCCCGTCGCCGACACACACCTGCTGCGTGGCGGCGTGCTCGACCTCGCCGGTGAGTCCGGAAGGGCGCTGAAGGCTTGCCGGGCCGGGATAAAGCTTCTCGCCCGCCTGCGCCTCGGCACCTCTGCGGCCCTGGTTGCGCCATGTCTCGACGCCGCAAATCGCGAAGCGCAGAAAAATCCCGCCCGAGCCAGGACGCTTCGCGCCGAGATGTTCGCGATGGCGGAGCTCGCGCAAGGCAGCACAACCAGCCGCGAAATCGCCGAGTCCGCCGCGCGGCTGGCCGCAGATTCAAAGAGCCCCAAAGTCGCCGCCGCGATCCGCGCCCATCAGGACGCCGTGATCGCGCTATCGCGTCTCTACCGGAAGCGTGACGGCATCGCCCATGAACGGCAAGCAACGCCCGCCGCGATCAACGCGATCGACATGAAGATCGCGACAGCAACGAGGCGCCTCGCCGAAGCGGATGAGTCAGTCGAGGCGGCGGCTCCGAATTTCGGCCAGCTGGTCCAGCAGGTCGTACCCGCCGGCACCGTGCTCGACCGGCTGAGGCCCGGCGAAGCCTTTCTCGATATCATGCCGGCGCCGGAGGGGACGTGGATGTTCCTGTTGCACGACGGGCGCATCGCGGTCGCGCACACGAAGATCGACGAGGCGCGCATGACCGCACTGGTCCGGAAAGTGCGCCAAAGCGTCGAGCCGACCCAGGCGGGATTACCGGCCTTCGCGATGACGTCTGCCGAAACGATCTACCGCGCGACCCTCGCCCCCTTCGCGACTGACCTCGCGAAGACGACGGCCATGGTGGTTTCACCGGCCGGGGCGCTGCTGTCGCTGCCATTCGCGCTGCTGCCCAGCGAGCCGGTCGCTCCCGGCACGCCGCTGGCCAAGGTTCCATGGCTGATCAGGAAGATGACGCTGGTCTACGTTCCCGCGGCCGCGAATTTCGTCTCGCTGCGCGCCATCGCCGGCACCTCGCCCGCCAAGCAGCCCTGGTTCGGCTTCGGCGACTTCAAGAACACGAGCCTGGCCCAGGCCGAGGCCACGTTCAGCGGCCCTAGTTGCGGCGACAGCGCCAGGCTCTTCGCCGGACTGCCCCACCTGCCGTATGCGAAACTCGAGCTTGACGCAGCCCGCGCGATCTTCAAGGCCCCCGCGTCGGACGAATTGCTGGGAACGGCCTTCACGGTCCCGAATGTCGAGCATGCCGACCTGAAGAAATACCGGATCCTGCATTTCGCGACCCATGCGCTGCTGCCCTCGGAACTGCCCTGTGCCCGCGAGCCGGCCATCGTCACATCGCCGCCGCCGGGCGCCAGATCCGCCGCGAACTCGATGCTGACGACCTCCGACATTACCAATCTCAAGCTGAATGCCGACCTCGTGATCCTGTCGGCCTGCAATACGGGCGGAGGGGACGGAAAGGCCGGCGGTGAAGCGCTGTCCGGCCTTGCCCGCGCCTTCTTCTTCGCCGGCGCCCGCGCGCTGATGGTCACGCAATGGTCGGTGAACGACCAGGTCAGTTCCTATCTGGTCGCGACCACGCTCGCCCATGTGGCCTCATCGACGGGCGAGGGGGCGGCCGCGAGCCTGCGGAACGCCCAGCTCGACCTGATCAAGGGCGCCGCGTCCGGCACCCTGCCGGCCAAGCTTGCCGATCCGTTCTTCTGGGCGCCTTTCGTGGTCATCGGCGATGGTGGACAGGGCCCGCGCAATCTGGCCAAGTAGCACTCATCACGCATCGGAAAGCGAGACATCCCCTCATGGCTGCGCCGGATCTGACGAAGCTCGGAAAATATGACATCGTCCGTATTCTCGGCCGGGGCGCCATGGGCACCGTCTACGAGGGCTTCGATCCGATCATTGCGCGTCGTGTCGCCATCAAGACGGTCAATCTCGATGACACGGACGACGCCGAAGCCGCCGAGGGCCTGCTGCGGTTCAGGCGGGAAGCCCAGGCCGCCGGCCGGCTGACCCATCCGAACATCGTGGGGATCTACGATTACGGCGAGAACGACGGACTTGCCTATATCGTCATGGAATATGTCGAAGGCGAAACGCTGAAATCGGTGCTCGACAGAGGCGAACGCTTTACCGCGGCCGACGCGCTGCGAATGATGCGGTCGCTGCTGGCGGGACTGGCCTACAGCCACGACAACGGCGTTATCCATCGCGACATCAAGCCTGCCAATGTGATGATCACGAGAGATGAGCAGGTGAAGCTCGCCGATTTCGGTGTCGCCAGAATCGAAAGTTCGAGCCTCACCCAGGCCGGGACGATGATCGGCACGCCTTCGTACATGTCTCCCGAGCAGTTCATGGGGCAGACGATCGACATGCGGACCGACATCTATTCCGCAGGCG
>JAJZFF010000388.1 GCA_021805485.1 Pseudomonadota bacterium | reverse complement strand
GAGGATGCGGGTGGATGCGGACGGGCGGCCGACGCTGGCGGGCACGCCGCCGCCGGGGGCGTTCGTGACGCTGCGGGCGGAGATGAACCTTCTGCTCGCGCTGTCGAACACGCCGCATCCGTTGGCGACATCGCAGGCGGCGAGCGGGGAGATCGGGATTGTGCGGTATCGCGCGGCGGGGGCGGGGGCGGACGATCCGTGCCGGAGCGCGACCGAGGAGGCCGCGCGCGGCTTCGGGAACAATGACCGTTATTTCGCGTGAGGGCGTGATGGAACATCATTTCGACGCGGCGATCCTCGATGTCGTGGTGCCGGCGCGGGCACCGTTTTCGGCGACGCTGAAGGCCGGGCAGGTTTTGCGGATCATCGACCTGGAAAGCCAGCAGGCGGTGGATGCGCTGTTCTATAACGCCGCCGATCCGGGCGAGCGGTATTCGGCGCAGGACACGCTGGCGGCACAGGCGCGGGCCGGTGGGCGGTATGACCTTTCGGAAGGGTCGGTGCTGCGCTCGAACGAGGGGCGGGCGATGGCGACGATCGTTGCCGATACCTGCGGGTTTCACGACACCAGCGCGGGGGCGTGCTCGTGCGAGAGCAACACGGTGCGGTTCGGGCAGGCGACGCGGTTCATGCATTCGTGCCGGGAGAATTTCCTCACCGAGCTTGCGAAATACGGGATGGACAAGCGCGATCTCGTTTCGAACGTGAATTTTTTCATGAATGTGCCGATCCGGCCGGATGGCGAGATCACGGTGGATGACGGGGTGTCGGCGCCGGGCGGGTTTGTCGAGCTGCGGGCGGAGATGGACCTGCTGGTGCTGATTTCCAACTGCCCGCAGGTGAACAACCCGTGCAACGGGTTCCGGCCGACGCCGATCCGCTGCGTGGTGTGGGAGTCATGAGGCGGGAGGCCGGGTTTTCGAAAGTCCTGATCGCCAACCGGGGGGCGATCCTGGCACGGGTCTGCCGGACGCTGAAGCGGATGGGGATTGAATCGGTCGCGGTGCATTCGCCCGCGGACCGGTTCACGCCGCCGGTGCTGGCGGCGGACGCGGCGGTGGCGCTGGCGGGGAACGCGGCTTCGGAGAGTTATCTCGATGTCGGGGCGATCGTCGCCGCGTGCCGGGCGAGCGGGGCGGAGGCGGTGCATCCGGGCTACGGGTTTCTCGCCGAGCGGGCGGATTTCGCCGAGGCGCTGGCGGATGCGGGAATCGTGTTCATCGGGCCGCGCCCGGAGCAGATGCGGGCGTTCGGGCTGAAGCACACGGCGCGGGCGCTGGCGCGGGACGCGGGCGTGCCGCTGCTGCCGGGCTCGGGGCTGCTCGGTACGGTGGAGGACGCGGCCGAAGCGGCGGCGGAGATCGGCTATCCGGTGATGCTGAAGAGCACGGCGGGCGGCGGCGGGATCGGCATGGCGCCCTGCGCGGACGAGGCGGAGCTGCGGGCGCGCTTCGCCGGGATCAGCCGGCTGGCGCAGGCGAATTTCGGCGAGGCGGCGCTGTATCTGGAGAAGTTCGTGACCGCGGCGCGGCATGTCGAGGTGCAGATTTTTGGCGACGGCGCGGGCGGGGTGGTGGCACTCGGGGCGCGGGATTGTTCGTTGCAGCGGCGTAACCAGAAAGTCGTCGAGGAAACGCCGCCGCCGGGGATTCCGGCTGACGTGCTGGCGGCGATGGAGGCGGCGGCGTGCGGGCTGGTGCGGTCGGTGCGGTATCTCTCGGCCGGGACGGTGGAGTTCATCTACGACGCGGCGGCGGAAAGATTTTACTTTCTGGAGGTGAACACGCGGTTGCAGGTCGAGCACGGGGTGACCGAGGAGGTGTTCGGCATCGACCTGGTGGAGTGGATGGTCCGTGCCGCCGCGGGCGGGTTCGCGCTGCCGGCGGGGCTGCGCCCGCGCGGGGCGGCGGTGCAGGCGCGGCTCTATGCGGAGGACCCGGCGGAGGGGTTCCGGCCCTCGACCGGGCGGATCACCGCGCTGCGCTATGGCGCGGGCGTGCGGGTGGACGGGTGGATCGCGCCGGGGAGCGAGGTGACGCCGTTCTACGATCCGATGCTGGCGAAGCTGATCGGGCGCGGGGCGGACCGGGCGGCGGCGATCGCGGCGCTGCGGGAGGGGCTGGCGGCGACGGCGGTGACCGGGATCGAGACCAACCGCGCCTATCTGCTGGCGGCGCTGGACGATGCGGATTTCCGCGCCGGGACGATGACGACGGCGACGCTGGGGCGGCTGGAGTGGGCTGGCGAGGGGATCGCGGTGATCGAGCCGGGGGCGCAATCCTCGTTGCAGAGCCTGCCGGGGCGGCTGGGCGCCTGGGAGGTGGGGATTCCGCCGAGCGGGCCGATGGATGCGCGCAGTGCTTCGCGGGCGAACGCGCTGCTCGGCAATCCGGCGGAGGCTTCGGTGCTGGAATGCACGCTGAGCGGGCCGGTGCTGCGCTTCCGGCGCGACGCCGGGATCGCGCTCGCCGGGGCGCGGATGGTGGCGACGCTCGATGGCGCGAGGGTGCCGCATGACGCGGTGGTCGCGGTGCGGGCGGGGCAGGTTCTGGCGCTGGGCGCGATCGAGGGGCCGGGGCAGCGCTGCTATCTCGCGGTGGGCGGCGGGTTCATGGCGGCGGAATTCCTCGGCTCGACCGCGACCTTCGCGCTGGGCGGGTTCGGCGGGCATGGCACCGGCTGCCTGAATGCGGGGGATGTGCTGCATCTCGCCGGGCTGGCGCGTGGCGAAGCGGCGGCGCCGGAGGCGGCGGAACTGACCGCGCGCTGGGAGATCGCGCTGCGCCACGGGCCGCACGGGGCGCCGGATTTCTTTACCGAGGCGGATATCGAGACCCTGTTCTCGGCCGCCTACGAGGTGCACCACAACTCGGCGCGGACCGGGGTTCGGCTGGTCGGGCCGAAGCCGGACTGGGCGCGGGCGGATGGCGGCGAGGCGGGGCTGCATCCCTCCAACATCCATGACGTGCCCTATGCGGTGGGGGCGGTGGATTTCACCGGGGACATGCCGATCCTGCTCGGGCCGGACGGGCCCTCGCTCGGCGGGTTCGTCTGCCCCGGCGTGGTGCGGGCGGAGGATTTGTGGAAGCTCGGGCAGTTGCGGCCGGGGGATGTGGTGCATTTCACCCGCGCCGATGGCGACCCGGCGGTGCTGCACCGCTCGGAGACGATGGTGGTGCGGCGGCAGGGGGATGCGAACCTGCTGGTCGAGTTCGGCGCGATGACGCTGGATTTCGCGCTGCGGCTGCGGGCGCATGCGTTGCAGGCGGCGCTGCGGCTGGCGGGGCTTGCCGGCATCGTCGATCTCACGCCGGGAATCCGCTCGTTGCAGGTGCATTTCGACCCGGAGGCGGTGCGGGCGCAGGTGCTGCTGGAGGCGATCCGCGCGATCGAGCCCGACCTGCCCGATCCGGCGACGATGGAGGTGCCCTCGCGCATCGTGCATCTGCCGCTGTCCTGGAAGGACGGGCAGGTGATGCTGGCGATGCGGAAATATCAGGAGACGGTGCGGCCGGACGCGCCCTGGTGCCCGGACAATGTGGAGTTCATCCGGCGGATCAACGGGCTCGAGTCGGAGGACGCGGTGCGGCGGATCGTGTTCGACGCCGATTATCTGGTGATGGGGCTGGGCGATGTGTATCTCGGCGCGCCGGTGGCGACGCCGATCGACCCGCGGCACCGGCTGGTGACGACGAAATACAACCCGGCGCGGACCTGGACGCCGGAGAACGCGGTGGGGATCGGCGGGGCGTATCTCTGTGTGTATGGCATGGAGGGGCCGGGCGGCTACCAGCTGTTCGGCCGCACCGTGCAGATGTGGAACAGCCATGCCGGCGGGCGGGCGCCGTTCGGCGACACGCCCTGGCTGCTGCGGCATTTCGACGTGCTGCGATTCTACCCCGTGGACGCGCGGGAGCTGGAAGAGGCGCGGGCGGCGTTTCCGCACGGGCGCTATCCGCTGCGGATCGAGGAGACGACATTCTCGCTCGCGGCCCAGCAGGCGCTGATGGCGGCGGAGGCGGAGAGCATCGCCGCCTTCCGAGCGCGGCAGGGGGCGGCCTTCGCCGCCGAGCGCGAGGCCTGGCGGGCGCGGGGACTGGACGCGGTGCCGGCCGAGGACCTGCCGCCGCCGCCGGCGGCGACGGCGCTGGCGGCGGGGATGCGCGCCCTGCCCGCGCCGGTGCCG
>JAJZFF010000184.1 GCA_021805485.1 Pseudomonadota bacterium | reverse complement strand
CCATCCTCATCCATCGCCGCCTGACCGACACGCGCATCCGCGCCACCAGCCGCCGGCGCGACATCGCGATCGTGCTGATGCTCTGGTGCCAGCTCGCCCTCGGCCTGCTCACCGTCCCGGTCTCCGCCCTGCACATGAGCGGCGGGCTGTTCGAGCAGCTTGTCGGCTACGTCAAGGGCGTCGTCACCTTCCAGCCGGACGTCGCGCGCCTGCTGGTCGGCACGCCGCTGATCTACCGCCTGCACATCCTGCTCGGCTTCACCATCTTCCTGGTCTCGCCCTTCACCCGGATGGTCCATGTCTGGAGCGCGCCGGTCTGGTATCTCGGCCGCCGCGGCTACCAGATCGTGCGCACCCGCCGCCCCGCGCCGGCCCTCGTGCGGGAGCGCCGGCCATGAGCGCCGCCCTCTCCGAAGCGGCGATCGCCGCCGAGCTTCAGCACCACCCCGCCGCCACGCGCGAGGAGGCCTGGCGCCGCGCCGAGCGCGCGCTGCGCCTGCGCGCCGCCCTCCTCGCCGAGGCCGACCGCGCCGGCCTCGCCCCCGAACCGGAGGACGACGCGCCGGTACGCGAAACCGCGGACGAAAGCCGGATCCGCCGCCTGCTCGAGCGCAGGATCCGCGTCGCCGACGTGTCGGAGGCCGACTGCCGCGCCGAGTTCGCGCGCCACCGTGCCCGCTTCCGCACCCCGCCCCTGTTCGAGGCCGCGCATATCCTGATCGCCGCCGACATGTCCTCCGAGGACGCCCGCGCCCCCGCCCGCGCCGAGGCCGCCCGCCTCGCATCCCTCCTCGCCGCGCGCCCGGACAGCTTCGCCCGCCTCGCCCGCGAGCACTCCGCCTGCCCGAGCGGCGCGGATGGCGGCGGCCTCGGCCAGGTCACCGCGCGCGACGTCACGCCGGAAATCGCCAGCATGCTGGCGGCGATGACGCCCGGCACGATCTGCCCCGTCCCGGTGCCGACGCGCCACGGCTACCACCTCCTCCGCCTCGACCGCCGCGAGGACGGCCGCGACCTCCCCTTCGAGGCGGTGCGCGACCGCATCCGCGACCACCTGCGCCAGCGCGCCTGGCTCGATGCGGCACGCGCCTACGCCGCCACCCTGACCGACGTTTCAGCAGAAGAGGAACCCGCGCCATGAGCGACCCGCTTCAACCGCGCGCCACCCCCCGCCCCGCCCTGCGCGGCAGCCCGAACCACGCCCTGTTCGGCGCCACGATCGGCTTCTTCATCGGCTTCGGCGCCGTCTCCCTGTTCGGCCCGACGGCGCACAGCTTCGTGCGGGTGATGCATCTCTCGCCCGAGCAGGTCGGCTTCCTGGTGGCGATCCCGATGCTCACCGGCTCGCTGCTGCGCATCCCCTTCGGCGCCTGGGTCGACACCACCGGCGGCAAGCTGCCCTTCCTGATCCTGCTGGTGCTCTCGGTCATCGGCATCGGCGGGCTCTACTACATGCTGCTGACCCTCTACCCCACCCATCTCGGCCAGCAGCATTATCCGCTGCTCCTGCTCTTCGGCGCCCTCGGCGGCTGCGGCATCGCCACCTTCTCGGTCGGCATCGGCCAGGTCTCCTACTGGTTCCCGAAGCGCAACCAGGGCTGGGCGCTCGCCGCCTATGCCGGGTTCGGCAACACCTCGCCCGGCCTGGTCGCGCTGATCCTGCCGCTGCTGATCGTCTTCATCGGCCTCTGGGGCGCCTATCTCGTCTCCCTCGGGATCGTCGTCGCCGGCATCGCGGCCTATCTCGTGCTCGGCCACAACGCCCCCTTCTTCCAGCTCCGCCACGAAGGCCTCTCGCGCGAGGGCGCCGCCGCCGAGGCCGCCGCCTGCGGGCAGGAGCTCTTCCCGCAGGCCAGCGCCCTGCGCGCCCTGCGCGAGGCCGCCGCCGAATGGCGCACCTGGGCGCTGGTGCTCCTCTACTTCACCACCTTCGGCGGCTTCCTCGCCCTCACCGCCTGGTTCCCGATCTACTGGCAGAGCTTCTTCCGCACCACGCACTGGACGGCGGTGATCCTGACCGCGGGCTTCTCGCTGCTCTCCTCGCTGATCCGCGTGCCCGGCGGCGCCTGGGCCGACCGCTTCGGCGGCGAGGCGGTGGCCGCCCTCGCCCTGCTCGTCCTGCTCGCCGGCGCGCTGATCATGACGCTGTCCGGCAGCTTCGCCCTGTCGGTGAGCGGCGAACTCCTGGTCGGCGCCGGCATGGGCGTGACCAACGCCGCCGTCTTCCGCCTGGTGCCGAACTACGTGCCGCACGCGGTCGGCGGCGCCGCCGGCTGGGTCGGCGGCCTCGGCGCGCTGGGCGGCTTCGCCGTCCCGCCGCTGCTCGGCCATTTCGTCGGCACGATGGGTGCCGCCGGCTACGCGCGCGGCTTCCTCGTCTATGTCGTCCTCGCCGTCGCCAGCCTCGCCCTCACCGGCGTGCTCCGCCTCGGCCCGCGCCGGGCGGACCCGACGATGAACCCGAAGGCCGCGCTGTCGCGCTGACCGCCTCCCTCACCCCTGGACGAGCGCGCCGAAGCCGCTCGTCCAGAATTCGGCGCTCGCCGTGTCGTTGATGCAGAGGCACCCGTCCGGCGCGAAGCGCGTCGCCCGCTCCAGCAGCTGGATATCCGCCTCATGCTCCCGCGCCACATGCGGGTCCTCGAAAAAGATCAGCCGCCGGCAGCGCCCTTCCAGCACCTCCTCGGCGATCTGCGCATCCCCGCCCCGCGGGCCGGACTGGAAGGCGGTGGTCCATCCCGGCACCGCCGGCGGCAGCAGCGGCAGCAGCGTCGCCGTCTCGGCCCGCAGCCGCGCCGGCACCGTGCCGTTCAGGAGCCCGCCGGTCGTCCCCGTCGCCAGCCGCCGGCCGAAGCGCGAGAGCAGCGCGTGATGCCGCCGGGCGAAATCCAGCATGACCGGCTTCTGCGTATCGTGGGCGATCAGCCCGATCGTCTCCGTCGCCGTCGCCTCCGGCCGCACCCAGCGGGCGAGCTGCGCCGCAAGCCCGGTGCGGTCGATCCCCGCCATGCCGTTCCAGACCAGCGCGCACCATTCCGAGGCCGCGCCCCTGTTGGTCAGGAACGGCCGCCCATGCACCACGCATTGCCGCTTCAGCGCCTGCATCTCGGGAAACACGCCGATCGGGTCGACCGGATCGATCAGGTAGATCACGAAATCCAGCGCCGCCCGCCCCTCGGCGTCGGGCACCACCATCGAGGTCAGGGTGATCACCCCGCCCTCGCGCGCCGGCCGCAGCCGCGCCGGCGGGTTTCCCGCCAGCAGGCCGGAGGCGAGGATGGCGTCGCAGGTCGCCCCCACCGCGTGCAGCGCCACCGCCGGCGACGACAGGAACGGCGCGAAATCCCGCAACAGGCCGAACAGCGGCGAGACCTCGCTGCTCCGCATCGCCGCCGACGCCGCGATCCCGATTCGCAACCGTCCCCCCTCGCCCGCCGCCGCGCCGTCCATTGCGTCCCTCCCCGCATTCGTTCCGCCCCAGCTTCGAAGCCGGCGGCGCAAAAATCAATAGACGGCGCCGCCGCCAGCCCGGCAAACACCGCGTTTGACCAATAATCGAAACATCAACGTCCAAATTTCATGGATTTCGTATCCGTCAGTGAGACTATGGATTCCGTTAATCGTGATTTAACCACCCGCCCCAATACTAGGCGAGATTGTAACGATAACGTGACGTTCCATCTCCTTTGGAGGCCATTTGATGAAGTTTCCGTTCAACGGTGCCAGCCGGCGTGTGCATGCGTCGCTGAACGCCATGGCCGGCATCGTCCAGATCGGGGCCGACGGTACCGTGACCGAGGCGAACGAGGCGTTCTGCGCCCTGCTCGGCCGCACGCCGGCGCAGCTCGCCGGCCAGCCCCGCGCCGGGCTGATCGCCGGCGCCGCCGATGCCGGCTATCTGCGCCATCTCGCCGCCGGCGGCGGCTGGCGCGGCATCCAGAAACTCGTCACCGCCGGCGGCGAGCCGGTCTATGTCCATGTCGCCGCCCACGCCCTCGCCGCCGGCGCCGCGCGCGGCACGGTCGAGCTGATCCTCCCGCTCACCGAGGACGAGCTTCGCACCATGCGCGAGGCGCGCGGCCTGCACACCATCGCCAGCGGCCGCGGCATGATCGAATGCGCGCCGGACGGCACGATCATCGACGTCAACAACAACTTCCTCCGCGCCGTCGGCTACCGGCGCGAGCAGCTGATCGGCCAGCATCACCGCATCCTCG
>JAJZFF010000158.1 GCA_021805485.1 Pseudomonadota bacterium | reverse complement strand
ACCGACGAGGTGGGGCAGGAAGAAGGTGCCGCCCGAATCCGGCACCAGGCCGATGCGCACGAAGGCCTGGATGAATTTCGCCGACCGCGCGGCGAGCACGATGTCGCAGGCGAGCGCCAGCGACGCGC
Source organism: Pseudomonadota bacterium (assembly GCA_021805485.1). The sequence goes on along the minus strand of JAJZFF010000158.1, from coordinate 4,090 downwards.
CGGCCCCGGCGGCGATGCCGTTGACGGCGCAGACGACCGGCAGCGGGATGGCGCGCAGGCGGCGGACCAGCGGATTGTACAGCCGCTCGATGACGGCGCCGGGATCGAGAATGACCGCGCCGCCTTCCGGCACCTCGCCGAGATCCTGCCCGGCGCAGAAGCCGCGCCCGGTGCCGGTGATCAGCAGCGCGCGGCAGCCAGGGTCGGCGGCTGCGTCGTCGAGGGCCTGGATCAGCCCTTCGAGCAGGGCGCCGTTCAGGGCGTTGATCTTCTCCGGCCGGTTGAGCACGAGCCGGCGATAGCCCTCGCGGGGCTCGATCAGGAGAGGCGCGGTCATCGGGTCCTCCGCAGACAGCGATCAGACGACGTGGCGGGCGCGCAGGTCGGCGATCTCATCGTCGCCATAGCCGAGCGCGCGCAGAACGGCGTCGGTGTGCTCGCCCGGCGCCGGCGTGGGATAGTCGAGGTGCCAGTTGGTGCGGCTCAGCGTCATCGGCTGGCCGACCAGCTCGATGCGACCGAGCTCGGGATGCTCCACCGGCGCCGCGATGCCGAGATGGCGCACCTGCGGATCAGCGAAGACCTCGTCGATGCGGTTGATCGGCCCCGAGGGCACGCTCGCCGCGTTCAAGGCCGCCACCCATTCGGCCGAGCTGCGCGTGCGGGTGATGGTCTCGATCGCGGCATTCAGCGCGTCGCGGTTGCGCGAGCGGTCCTTGTCGGTGGCATAGGCAGGGTCGGCGGCCAGTTCCGGCGCGCCGAGCGCGGTGCAGAGGCGCTGGAACATCTCCCGCCCGGAGGCGGCGATGTTGATGTGCCCGTCGCGCGTGGCGAAGACGCCGGTGGGGATGGAGGTCGGGTGGTTGTTGCCCGCCTGGCCCGGCACCTCCTGCGCGATCAGCCAGCGCGCGGCCTGGAAGTCGAGCATGGCGATCTGGGCCGCGAGCAGCGAGGACTGCACCCACTGGCCCTGGCCCGAGACCTCGCGCTCGAGCAGGGCGAGCAGCACGCCCATGGCGGCGAAGATGCCCGCGGTGAGGTCGGCCACCGGGATGCCGACCCGCACCGGCCCCTGTCCCGGCAGACCGGTGATCGACATCAGCCCGCCCATGCCCTGCGCGATCTGGTCGAAGCCCGGCCGATCGCGATAGGGGCCGTCCTGGCCGAAACCGGAAATGGAGGCATAGACCAGGCGCGGATTGAGCAGGCGCAGCGTGTCGTAGTCGATGCCGAGCCGGTGCTTCACGTCGGGGCGGTAATTCTCCACCAGAACGTCGGCGCCGAGCACCAGGCGCTTGAGGATCTCGACCCCTTCCGGCTGCTTGAGATCGAGCGTGATGCTGCGCTTGTTGCGGTGGAGATTCTGGAAGTCCGGGCCGAGGCGCTCGCCACCGAGCGCATCGCCGCCGGCGGGATTCTCGACCTTGATGACATCCGCACCCCAGTCGGCGAGCTGGCGCACCGCGGTGGGGCCGGCACGCACCCGCGTCAGATCGATCACCTTGAAGCGGGCCAGCGGGGATTCCGGCATGGATGGATGTCTCCGTGTGGCGGTTGCGGCGTCGGCCGCTACTCCCCGCGCCAATGCGGCGGGCGCTTGTGCAGGAACGCGTCGATGCCTTCGTGGAAGTCGCGGCTGAGATAGCAGCTCAGGGCGAGATCGCGCCCGTCCTCGACGGTGACGCGCGGGCGCAGCCGGCGCAGCGCCTCGCGCGTCGCACGCAGCGTCAGCGGCGCGTGTTCGAACATGCGGCGGGCCAGATATTCGGCATGCTGGATCGCGTCCAGCGGCGTCTCCATCACCAGCCCCATCGCCAGGGCTTCCTGGGCGGAGACCAGGCGGGCGGTGAAGATCATGTCCGCCAGCCGGCCGGCGCCGATGAGCTGGGTCAGGCGCGCGAAGACCGGCATCGACAGGCAGTTGCCGAGGGTGCGCGCGATCGGCATGCCGAACACCGCATTCGGCGAGCAGATGCGCAGATCGCAGGCGGCGGCGATGACGAGCCCGTCACCGACGCACGCACCCTGGATCGCGGCGACGGTCGGCACGCGGCAGGTCTCGATCGCGTCGAGCAGCCGGGCGGTGCGGTTCTGGAAGTCCATCACCTCCTGCTCCTGGTGCAGCGCGCGCTCCGAGTCGACATCGCTGCCGGCCAGGCCGGTGAAGGAGCGGAACTGCGAGACATCGATCCCCGCCGTGAAGGCGCGCTCCCCGGTGCCGGTGACGATCAGCGCGCGCACGTCGGTGTCGGCGTTCACCTGGTCGCAGATTTCGAGCAGCCGCTGCTGCATCTCGAATGTCAGGGCGTTGCGCGCCTCGGGCCGATTGAAGACGACATAGCCGATGCCGTCGCGCTTGCGGAAAACGAGGTCGTCACTCTTGCTCATCGATCGGGCATGTCCAGTTGCGCGCAGGGAAGAGATTCGACGCTAGAGCAGACCAGCGGGCGCGACAACCGCGCCGGTCGGCGGCCCGATCAGGGCGCGGCGCCCGGGCAGGCGCAGGCACGGAACGCGGCGTCGGTCACCGTCGCCGTGGCGCAGCGATAGGCCGCGAGGCTGGCCGGGCCGGCCAGCCCCTCGCGCTCGGGCAGCGGCCAATAGGCCAGGCGGAAGGTGGCGAACCGGCGCAGCCACTCGAGCCGCGTCGCACCGTCCCCGGCCAGGCGCGGCAGCAGCCGGCGCAGCGCCGCAGTGTCCGGACGCGGCAGGGCATAGGCGGCGGTGAATGGCGCGCCCGCCCGCCATGCCGCCGTCGCCGCGTCGGCGCCGGCGAGGTTGGCGAGAAACTGGGTCTCGGTATCGCGCACGCCTTCGGCGTCGTAGGTGATCACCTGGAAGGCGGGGTTCTGGCCGAAGATCGGGCTCAGACCCGGCAGGCCGAGCAGCGCCACGGCGTCCTCCCCGCTGCCGACCAGCCGGAACGTTTCCATGTGCGTGTGCCCGGCCAGGACCGCAGCCAGCGTCGGCGCATGGGCGCGGACGAGGGCGAGGAAGCGCTCGAGCGCCTCGGGCTGCCACATGTCGACCGGGTCGGCCGTGCAGAGCCCGGCCTGCAAGGTGGCGTAGGCGTCGATGCCGGGCGGAATGTGCATCAACAGCCAGACCCGCTCGCCAGCCGCGCTGGCGGCGTCGAGGCGCGCGGCCAGCCACTCCAGCGTGCGCCGTGCCGGCGCTCGATCGTCCCCGCCGCCGCAGCGGTCATGATAGCGCGCCGACAGCACGACGCTGTCGAGGCCGATGATGCGCGCATGGGCGAGGGTCGGGTGCGGGATGTCGTAGTTGCCATCGGCGTCCCACGCCGCGGCGAGATCGGGCGCCAGGGCGGCGTCGCCGGCGAGCATCTCGCGCAGCGTCGGCAGCAGGCCGGCGAGGAACGCGCCGCCGGGTTCGAGCGCATAGTCGCCGCAATCGGAATCGTTATTGCCGAGCACCGGCAGGATCGGCACCGCGGGAAAGCGCCGCGCCAGGTCGAGCGCAAGGAAGCGCACGGTCTTGAGGGCGAAGCGGCGCAAGGCCTGGGGCGAATGGTCCGCAGCGGCGGTGGCGAAACGGGCGCCGAGGCCGTGGACGAGGAAATCGCCGGTGAAGAGGATCATGTCCGGCCGCGGCAGGACCGCCTGCATGCGCGCCAGCACCGACTGCCAGAGCGGCCAGGGCGTATCGTGGCCGAAGGCGCCGAGGGGGGGGCCGGCCGGCGCGGCGTGCTCGAACAGCGCGCCCCAATCCTCCACCGCCGCCGCGGCGAGCGCATCGGCCAGCGCCGGGTCGGCGAGAGGGTCGAAATGAATGTCCGACAGCGCGAGCGCGCGCCCCGCTCCGCCCGTCTGCGCCAGGGCCGGCGCGAGCCCGAGCAGCGCCAGCAGGGCGAATGCCGCGCCGAGCGTCCGCCACCATCGCGCCATGCTGCCCGGTCCCCCGCCGCCCCGCGGGAGCATAGCGGCCGGGGGGTGGCGGGCAAGAGCGGTTCTGGACGCGGCCGCCGCGCTGGGCGATGCTGCGTCCCGCCAGAGCGTGGGAGCGATCATGAAGTACACCCGGCGCGACGGGACGCCGCACAGGCCGGCCGCATCGCTGGCGTCGGGCATGT
>JAJZFF010000111.1 GCA_021805485.1 Pseudomonadota bacterium | reverse complement strand
ACCTCGCCGGGTTCGGCTTCGACATCACACCCTGCCAGTCGGCGGAAGAGGCGGTGGCCGGCGCGCAGATCGTCACCACCGTGACGGCCGACAAGCAATACGCCACGATCCTGACCGACAACATGGTCGGCGCCGGCATCCACATCAACGCCGTCGGCGGCGATTGCCCGGGCAAGACCGAACTGCATCGCGACATCCTGATGCGCTCCGACATTTTCGTCGAATACCCGCCGCAGACGCGGATCGAGGGGGAAATCCAGCAACTCGCGCCGGATCATCCGGTGACCGAACTGTGGCAGGTCATCACCGGCGCCGCGCCGGGCCGCGCCAATCCGGGGCAGATCACCCTGTTCGACTCGGTCGGCTTCGCAACCGAGGATTTCTCGGCCCTGCGCTATGTGCGGGACCAGTTGGCCGGAACCGGGCTCTACGAGGGACTCGACATGCTGGCCGACCCCGACGAGCCGCGCGATCTGTTCGGCATGATCCTCCGGGCGGCCGCGCCGGCGCCGGCGAAGGCACCGGCCGGGGCCTGACCCGTACCCGGCGGGGGGCTGTCGCGAATCTTTGTGCGTCATCCCCTTTGATTTCCCTGCCGTTTGCGTCAATCTGTATCCGTGAGAGGAAAGCGGATGCAGAACCAGAACACCGAAAGCCCGGACCGACCCCGAGATTTGCCGATCGCCGACGAGCAATTCTGCGACCTCGCCGGCGGGATGCGCCTCTGTTACCGGGTCCGCGGCAACGGGCCGCCGATCCTGCTGATCGCCGGCCTGCAATTGCAGTTGCACTCCTGGCCGGTCGCCATGGCGGATGGGCTGGTCGAGCGCGGCTTCAGCGTCATCACCTTCGACAATCGTGACGTCGGCCGCTCGTCCCGCATCGGGATCGCACCGCCCTCGAAGCTGCAACTGCTCCTGCGCCGGGCCCGGACGCAGGACTACGACCTGACCGACATGGCGGCGGACGCCGCCGGCCTGCTCGAATATCTTCGCCTCGGCCCCGCGCATGTGGTCGGCATGTCGATGGGCGGGATGATCGCGCAGACCCTGGCGGCGACACGGCCTGACCTGGTGCGCAGCCTGACCTCGATCTTCTCGACCACCGGCGCGCGGCGGGTTGGCCAGCCGGCGCTGGCCTCGCTGCTGCGCCTGCTGCAGGGGCCGCCGCGCACGCGCGAGGCGGCGGTGCAGCGCTTCGTCGACTCGATGCGCGCGATCGGAGGCCGCGGCTTCCCGATCGATGCGACGGCGCTTGCCGATTACGCCGGCAAGGCCTGGGATCGTGGCGGCCCGGACCGCGATGCCGGCATCGTGCGGCAGATCACCGCGATCGTGAAATCCGGCGACCGGACCGCGATGCTGCGGCGGATCACCGCGCCGACGCTGGTGGTGCATGGCGACCGGGACCCGATGGTGCACCCGAGCGGTGGCCGCGCGACCGCGGCGGCGATCCCGGACGCGCGCCTCGTCGTCATTCCCGGCATGGGCCACGACATCGCGCCGGGCATGGTGCCCCGGCTGCTCAACCTGATCTGCGACAATGCGGCGCGGCCCCCATCCGCGGCCGCCGGTTCCGGATCGCCCGGTCCAACACGCTGACGCGCAGGAAATCCGCCATGGACACCACCCTCGAACAGAAGCTGCTCCACTACGCGGAGAGCCACAGGAATCGCCGGAATGTACTGATCCATTGCGTATGCGTGCCGGCGATCGTCTTCGCGGTGGTGGGTGGGCTGGTGGCGATCAATCCCGTCGTGGCGGGTATCGCGCTGATCGCCGCCGTCATCTACTACGCCTTCATCGACCCCGATCGGATGGTGGCCTTGCGCGCCGCGGCGGCGATGGCGGCCGTCCTTGCGGCGATGCTCGCGCTCTGGACCCTCGTCATTCCGCCGTCAGCGATCCTGCCGCTCGCGCTTGGCATTTTCGTCATCGCCTGGATCGGACAATTCGTCGGCCATCACATCGAGGGCCGCAAGCCGTCCTTTTTCGACGATCTCCGCTACCTGCTGGTCGGCCCCCTGTTCGTGATGCACGAAATGCTGCCGGGCCGGCGGCAGACGTGACCGTGGCAGACATCGTGCCTCCCACCCGCCGCCGCTCTGGTTGACCTGCGTCAAGGCTTCACCCGGAAGAACGTGGAATAGAAAGCCGCGCGGCAGGAGTTGGGCCGCTTCAATTGCGGTGGAGCCGGCCATGGCGGATCGAAAACATCCTGCGCGGCAGCCGCCGCGCCGCCCCCCGCCGCGGGAAGTGCGGCCCTCGCCGAACGCGCCCGTCCTGCCTTCGCGTCGCCGGGCCGATAGCGGCACGACCGCCATGCCGGGCTTCGCGACGTTCGACCGCCTTTCGCGCGCGATGTTCGCGCGGATCAGCCAGGGTGTGTCGCCGCTCGCCGTCGCCGATGCCTGGACAGACTGGGCGCTGCATCTCGAACTGGCGCTCGGCAAGCAGGAGGCCCTGGCGATGCGCGCGGCGACGTTTCTGCTCCGGCTCGGCTTCTGGCTTCCTCGCGCGGCCATCGGCGAACCTGAAAATCCGCCCTTGCGCCCCCCCGAGGGAGATCGCCGCTTCGCCGATGAAGGCTGGTCGGCCTATCCGTTCAACGCCATCGTCCAGGGCTTTCTCGTCGCCGATGACTGGTGGCGGGAGGCAACACGACAGGTGCCCGGGCTGGTGCGGCGGCACGAAGCCGAGGTCGCCTTCATGGCGCGGCAGATCCTCGATATTGCCGCGCCCACCAACATCCCGTGGTTGAATCCCGAAATCATTCGCCGGACCTTGCAGGAAGGCGGGTTCAATCTGCTTCGCGGATGGTCGAACTGGATCGAGGACGCGGAACGTCTTCTGGCCGGGCAGGGCCCCTATGGCGCGGAGGCGTTTCCCGTCGGCGAGGTGGTCGCGACGACGGCCGGAAAAGTCGTCTACCGTAACGAACTGATGGAGCTGATCCAGTATGCGCCCGCGACGGCAAAGGTCACGGCCGAGCCTGTGCTGATCGTGCCGGCGTGGATCATGAAATACTATATCCTCGACCTGACACCCGAGACGTCGCTGGTTCGCTATCTGGTGACGAACGGCCATACCGTCTTCATCATCTCGTGGATCAACCCCGACCGGCACGATCGCAACGTCGGCCTCGACGATTACCGGCGCCACGGCGTGATGGCAGCCCTCGATGCCGTATCCCGCATCGTGCCCGACCGTGCCATTCACGCCTGCGGGTATTGTCTTGGCGGAACGATCCTCGCGATCGCGGCTGCGACCATGGCGCGGGATCATGACGACCGGCTGGCGAGCCTGACCCTGCTCGCCGCGCAGACCGACTTCGCGGATGCCGGGGACCTGATGCTTTTTCTCGACGAGCGGCAATTCCTCCTGCTCGAGGACCTCATGTGGGATCAGGGCTATCTGGATACCCGGCAGATGGCCGGAGCATTTCAGGCGCTGCGCTCCAACGAACTGGTCTGGTCGCGGCTGATCCGCAACTACATGCTGGGCGAGCGTGACAGGATGACCCCTCTGTCGGCCTGGAACAGCGACCAGACCCGCATGCCGGCACGCATGCACAGTGAATACCTTCGCGGGCTGTTTCTCGAAAATCGGCTTTCAGCCGGCCGTTTTGCGGTCGAGGGGCGGGTCATCGCCCTGCGGGACATCCGCGTCCCGCTGTTTGCCGTTGCCACCACGCGCGACCATATTGCGCCCTGGCGTTCGGTCTATAAGATCGCGCTATTCGCAGATACGGATATCACGTTCGTGCTGGCATCCGGCGGGCACAATGTGGGAGTCGTGAATCCGCCGAACCAGTCCATCGGCACATTCCAGATCCTGACGCGCCGCCATGGCGAGCGCTATGTCGATCCGGACACCTGGGCAACGCTCGCCCCGGAGCGCCAGGGAAGCTGGTGGCCGGCGTGGCGTGACTGGATCGGCGGCGTCGGCACGGGCTGCGCGGCAGATCCGCCGCCGATGGCAGCGCCATCGCGAGGATTGCCGGTGCTCGGCGATGCGCCGGGGGCGTATGTGCACGAACGTTAGGTTCTGGACTTAACTGATCCACGCGGTGGCGGCGAGGACAAGACAGATACCAGCGAGGAAGTTTCGTGCGGCTTTGTCGTAGCGTGTGGCGATGGCGCGCCAGCCCTTGATCCTGCAGAAGGCGCGTTCGATGAATTTGCGCTTCTGTAGGCGACGGGATCGAAGGCCGGCATGGCGTGGCGGTTGGGCATGGGTGAGATCACCGACCTGCTGCCCTGCCGGGTGAGGAAAGCGCGGCG
>JAJZFF010000529.1 GCA_021805485.1 Pseudomonadota bacterium | reverse complement strand
GGGGACCGACATCTATGCCTCGCCCGATGAATATGTCGGCTCGGCGCCGGCCCGTCGCAATGCGGGGCTGATCTTTATCCCCGGCGAAAACACCTGGCACGGGTTCCGCCAGCGGCCGATCACCGGGGTGAGGCGGTCCCTGATCGTGAACTACGTGACGCCGGACTGGCGCTCGCGCCATGAACTCGCCTTCCCCGACCGGAAGGTGGCATAGCCCCTACACGCGCGGGCCGACATGGAGCACCTCGCCCTGGAACAGCCGGCGCGCGGTGCGGAACACCGTGGCGTGCGAGACGCGGGGCCCGTCCGACCCCGCCGACACTCCGGCGGCAACGAGGATCGCGCCGGAAGGATGGCCGACCCGCACCGGATCGGCCGCCTCCCCCGGCCGGACCAGGTCATGCGCCACGGTGCCGGGCAGCCGGCAGGCCACGGCGAGACAGAGCGCGCCGGTCAGCGGCACCGCGCGATGCGGCTGGCCGGAGGACATCATGCGCGCCAGAATGTCGACGCTCGCGGCCGTCTGTATCGCCCCCGACAGGATGGGCGCATCCGCCGGCGGCGCCAGAATGCCCACTTTCGGCACGCTGATGATCCGCGCCGCCGCATCGATATCGGCGGCCAGGCCCATCCGCACCGCAGCCGCGCGCCGCAGCGCCTCGATCCCGGCGATCAGGCCGGCATCGCGCTCCATCGCCGCCGGCGTTTCGGTCGCGGTCATGCCGAGATCGGCGGCGGCGACCAGCACGCAGGGATTGGCGGCGTCGATCAGCGTGACGCGCAGCGGCCCGAGGCCGGGCACGTCGAGCCGGTCCGTCAGGTTGCCGGTCGGCAGCAGGCGCCCGGTGCCGGCACCGCCGGGATCGGTGAAATCGAGGCGGATCGGCGCCCCTGTGCCGGCGACGCCGTCGATCGCGAGGTCGCCCGTCACCGCCGCGCGGCCATCTTCCATCGAGAACCGGGCGACGATGATCTTGCCGGTATTGGTGTTGTGGATGCGCACCACCGCCTCGTCCCCGGCCGGCGGCGCGACCAGCCCCTCATCCACCGCGAAAGGGCCGATCGCCGAGGACATGTTGCCGCAATTGCTGGCGTAGTCGACCTCCGGACGGTCGATCGCGACCTGCGCGAACGTGTAGTCGACATCGGCATCCGGCCGGCTCGGCGGGCCGACGACGCAGCATTTCGACAGCGAGGACACGCCGCCGCCCATGCCGTCGAGCTGGCGCATCGCCGGGTCGGGCGAGCCCATCGCGGCGAGGAAGATCGGCGCCCAGTCCGCCCGATCGGCGGGGAGATCGCCGGCGCGGAAGATCAGCGCCTTCGAGGTGCCGCCGCGCATGAACACGGCGCGGATTGCCCGGAGCGCCATCGGATCAGCCCGAAGCCGCCGGTGCGCGACCGACGTTGAAAGGCAGGGAGAAGCTCCGCGTGCTCAACTTGTCGCCGGCCACAAGATTACGGCGCCCGATCCGGCCGATGGTTTCGTCCCGCACCGGGTCGGCGACGGATCGGGCCTGAAAGATCCTCGGATGGTCGAAGTGCGCGTTCATGGGACCGTGTTTGCCGTGCCGACGGCGTTTGGCCAAGAGGCTGTCATATCGTCGCGTGACGTCGTCAATGCACGGGGCGCCGGCATCGAGGGGGAATGCCGGATCGGCAGCGCCGTCAATTCCGGGCACCGCGATGTCGGCCGGCGGATGGCAGGGGATGGGCGCGCTATCCGGCGCCCTGCCCTTCCTCGCTCAGGCGGAGTGCTGCGTTCACGAGCGCGACATGCGTGAATGCCTGCGGGAAATTGCCGATCTGCCGGCGATTGACCGTGTCGTACTCTTCGGCGAACAGCCCGACATCGTTGCGCAATGCGATCAGCTTCTCGAACAGGGCCTCGGCATCCGCGCGCCGGCCCATCATCACGTAATTGTCGACCAGCCAGAAACTGCACGCGAGAAAGACGCCTTCGTTGCCGGTCAGGCCATCCCCTCCTGTGTCGGTATCATACCGGCGTACAAACCCATCCTGCAGGAGTTTCCGTTCGATCGCGGCCACGGTGCCCACCATGCGCGGATCGTCGGGCGGCAGAAAGCCGACGATCGGCAGCAGCAGCAGGCTCGCGTCCAGCGCCTTCGAGCCATAGGCCTGAACGAAGCTGTTCATCTCCCGGTCAAAGCCGTTCTGGCAGACCTGATCATGAATCTGCTGACGGATCGCGCGCCAGTGTTCGACCGGACCATCGTAGCCGTAATCCTCGACCGACCGGATCGCCCGGTCGAACGCCACCCAGGCCATCACCTTGGAGTGGACGAATTGCTGGCGGCCGCCACGCACTTCCCAGATCCCCTCGTCAGGATCAGCCCATATTTTCTCGAGGTTTTCGAGCAGGACGAGACGGATGCTCCAGCTGTTCTCATCGCGTCGCACACCGCCGACATGAGCCTGGTAGAGCGCGTTCATCAACTCGCCGAATACATCGAGTTGGCGCTGTCCGGCAGCCGCATTGCCGGCACGGACCGGCTTTGAGCCTTCGTAGCCTGGCAACCAGTCGATCTCGCGTTCGGTCAGAAGGCGCTCGCCGGCCACGCCATACATGATCTGGATGTCCTCGGCACCACCGGCGATCGCACGATCGAGCCAGCGCGACCACGCGTGTGCCTCGTCCCGGTGGCCCGCATTCATCAGCGCCTGGAGTGTGAAACTTGCATCGCGCAGCCAGCAGAACCGGTAATCCCAGTTGCGCTCGCCGCCGAGCTGTTCCGGCAACGAGGACGTCGCCGCCGCTATGATCCCGCCGGTTTCCCAGTGCGTCAGTGCCTTGAGCGTGATCAGCGAGCGCCGCACGATTTCAGCCCAGCGCCCGCCGACCGGCGCGCGTTCCGCCCAGCTGCGCCACCGCTCCGATGCCTGTTCGACTCCCTTCGCCATATCAAAACGGTGTGGCACCCGTTTGTGCGACGGCAGCCATTCGAGGCCGAACATGAATTCCTCGCCCGCCTTGACGGTGAATTGCGCTTCCGTGTGCTGATTCCGGCCGGTCATCGGCACGTCGCCCCAGACAACGACCATATCGGGTCCGGCGACCGCCACGAATCCCTCATGGCCAGGCAACCGCTGCACCCAGGGCACGATGCGGCCGAAGCCGAACCTGAACACGATGTCCAGCCGCATCTCCACTTGCCCGGAAAGACCCGTCACCATGCGGACGAGGCGCGTGGTTTCATGCGGGTGCGGGACCATGCAGTCGGTAATCCGCACCACGCCCGCCTCGGTGTGAAAATCGGTTTCAAGCACAAGGGTTTCAGGGCGGTAGCGCCGCTCCACCCGCAGCGGCGATGCAACCGGTGCGACCAGCCACCGCCCGTTCTCACGCGTGCCGAGCAATGCCGCGAAGCAGGGATCGGAATCAAACCGTGGCAGGCAAAGAAAATCGATCGAGCCGTCCTTGCCGACAAGGGCCGCCGTCTGCCGGTCTCCGATGATTGCGTAATCCTCGATTCTCAGGCTCATCGCACCCTCCCAACGTTAGTTTGACGAATTCCGGTCATGGTCGAGCGACCGCATGATCCTCCGCACGACGCCAACCGGAGAGTCATCGATCGAGACGACAATCGCATCTTCCCCCGCCTGCGGCGGCTCAAGCGCCGCGAGCTGGCTATCGAGCAGGGATGCCGGCATGAAGTGGCCGCGCCGTGCGGCAATGCGCGCGGACAGCAGATCGCGCGATCCATCAAGATGAACCAACGTAAACGGGCCCGCGCCGCCGCGCACCAGATCACGATAACGGCGCGTCAGAAGAGAGCTGACAATGACACCGCCACATCCCCTCGTCCGCCATTCCGCAAGGCGCATGGCGATGCGATGCAGCCAGGGCATCCGGTCTTCGTCGTCGAGCGGTCGGCCGGAATGCATTTTTTCCCGGTTCGATTCCGGATGCAGATCGTCGCCGTCACAGAACGGCACGCCGAGAATATCGGCCAGCAACAAGCCGATCGTGGATTTGCCGGATGCGGAAACGCCCATGACCGCGATCAGCGGGGGAACGTTCGGCTTCGGCAGACCGAGACAACGCAACACGGCGGCTGCCGGCGCCAGGCCGGCAGCGGAGACCGGATCACCATCGAAATGGCGGGTCGAACCATCGGGGTAGCCGATGATCGCGCAGGCGGCGCCCGACAGGAAGAGGCCGGTTCCGACGACACCGGCAATCGAGCGCAGGGCGAACTCGACCGCTTCGGGAAC
>JAJZFF010000616.1 GCA_021805485.1 Pseudomonadota bacterium | reverse complement strand
GCCGCATCTCGCCGTCATGGCGGTGCTGGTGGTCGCCATCGTCGGGCTCGGCCTCTATCCGCAGCCGGTCGTTGACGAGGTGGCGCCGGGCCTCGCCGCCGTGCAGCACAGCGCCGCGGTCTCGGCCGCCCTGCCCGAACACTTCGCGGAACGCGCGCCATGACCGCCCCGGCCTTGACTGCCCCGGCCTTGACTGCCCCGGCCTTCGCCGCCTTCGCGCCCTTCACCCTGCTCGGCGCGGTGACGATCCTGGTCATGCTGCTGATCGCCATCCGCCGCGATCACCGCCTCGTCGCCCTGTCGACCATCGCCGGCCTGCTGCTCTGCTGCATCGCCCTGCCGCTCGCCGCCCCCGCATCCCCCGTCGCCGTGACGAAGCTGTTCGTGATCGACGGCGCCGCCCTGTTCTACGCGGGCCTCGTGCTCGTCTCCGCCCTGGTCGTCGCCGCGCTCTCCTGGGTCTATCTCGACCGGGTGGGCGAGGGGCCGCGCGAGGAATACTATCTCCTCCTGCTCACCGCGACGCTGGGCGCCGCCATCCTGCCGGCGAGCGTGCATTTCGCCTCGTTCTTCCTCGGCATCGAAACGCTCGGCATCTCGCTGCTCGGCCTGATCGCCTATGCCGGCCCGCGCGGCAGCGCGGCCGAGGCGGGCACGAAATATCTCATCCTCAGCGGCGCCGCCTCCGCCTTCCTGCTGTTCGGCATGGCGCTGATCTATGCCGCCTTCGGCTCGATGTCCTTCGCCCGCATCGGCGCGCTCGCCCATCAAGCCGGCCCGGCCGATCTCTACCGCCTCGCCGGCATCGCGCTCATTCTCGCCGGCGTCGGCTTCAAGCTCTCGCTGGTCCCGTTCCACATGTGGACGCCCGACGTGTACGAGGGCGCGCCCGCGCCGGTCACCGCCTTCATCGCCGTCGTCTCGAAAATCGCGGTCTTCGCCGTGATCCTGCGCTTCTTCGCCCTCGCCGGCGCTCATGCGGATGCCTCGCTCCGCGCCGGCATCGCCGCGGTCGCGATCCTGTCCATGCTCGCCGGCAACCTGCTCGCCCTGCTGCAGACCAACGTGAAGCGCCTGCTCGCCTATTCCTCCATCGCCCATCTCGGCTACCTGCTCGTCGCCTTCCTCGCCGCCCCGGCCCTCGGCGTCGATGCCGCGGCCTATTACCTGGCCGCCTACGCGGTCACCAGCCTCGGCGCCTTCGGCATCGTCGCGCTGCTCAGCGCGCCGGGCGCGGGGCGCGATGCCGACCGGATCGAGGATTACCGCGGCCTGTTCCGCACCCGCCCGTTCCTCGCCGCGAGCCTCGCGCTGATGCTGCTCTCGCTCGCCGGCATGCCGCCGACGATGGGCTTCATCGCCAAGTTCTACCTCGTCGTCGCCGGCGTCGGCACCGCGCTGTTCTGGCCGGTCGCCGCACTCCTGCTCGGCAGCGTGATCGGCCTCTACTACTATCTGCGCATCCTCGTCGCGATGGCGCTGCCCGCCCCCGGCGATGAGGAGGCGCGACATCCGAACGCCGTGCCCCCGCTCGGCAACGCGGTGATCGGCGCGCTGCTCGTCCTGCTGGTGGTGCTCGGCGCCTATCCGGCGCCCGCCCTCGCGCTGATCCGCATGACCATCGGCCACGGCTGACCGCCGCCACCGCCGCCCGTCATGGCCATGCGCCCTACCGCTGTGCATCCTGCATGGCTGGTCACCCCGCCGCCGCCTCAAAATGCTGGCATCGGGACGGCGGAAGAGTCATACTCCCGATAACGTTTGAGTGATGGCCCGCGCATGGCGCGCCATAGTCGGATGCACCGCCTGCACGGGCAGGCGCACCAGCCCGGAAAGCGGTTTCCAGCATCCGCCTGTGCCGGATCTCCATGCAGGCGGGCGTTTCGGTCCTGTCCTTCACGGAACGCGGAGAAAAGTCATGACAACGATACGCCAGGTGCTCGACCAGAAGGGCTGGGGCGCCATCGTGCTCAGCGCGAATCATTTCATCCCGCAGGCCGCGCGGTTTCTCACCGCCAAGCGCATCGGCGCCGCCCCGGTGGTCGACGATCGCGGCGCGCTGGTCGGCATGCTCTCCGAGCGCGACATCATGCGCTTCGTCGGCGAATTCGACGGCGACATCAAGGACCGCACGGCGGCCGACCTGATGACGACGCTGGTCGCCTCCTGCACGCCCGAGGCGACGATCCTCGACGCGATGCTGCTGATGACGACGCATCGCTGCCGCCATCTCCCCGTCTTCGAGGACGGCGTGCTGGCCGGCGTCGTCAGCATCGGCGATCTGGTGAAGGCCCGGCTGGAGGAAGCCGAGTTCGAGGTCGATTCGCTGCGCGCCTACATCGTCTCCTGACGCATCCCGCGCGTGAGCCTCACCGGCTCGCCGGCAACCCCCGCGCGAGCAGCCCCCGCATGCCGGCCTCATTGACGGGCTGGCCGAAATAGAAGCCCTGCACGCAGGCCGCGCCGAGCCGGCGCACATGGTTGAGCTGCACCTGGGTTTCGACGCCCTCCACCGTGATCGGCATCCTGATGGCCGTGGCCATGCCGACGATCGCGTTCAGGATCGGCGTCTCGTCCGTCTCCGCGCGGATCCGGCGGAGGAAGGACTGGTCGATCTTCATGGCGTCGAACCGGAACGCATCGAGCTGGGCGAGGGACGAATAGCCGGTGCCGAAATCGTCGAGCACGAGCCGCACGCCCAGCTCCCGCAGCCGGTGCAGCGTCGCCAGGTAATGGCGGTTGCGCGAGACGAGAACGGTTTCGGTGATCTCGAGATGAAGCCGGCGCGGAGCGAGCCCGGTCGCCTCCAGCACATCGCGCACCAGCGCCGGCAGATCGGCCAGTTCGATCTGCCGCGGCGAGACATTGACGGAAAGGCCGACGGCTTCCGGCCACCGGCACGCGGCGGCGCAGGCCTGCCGCAGCACCCAGGCGCCGATCGGCGCGATCAGGCCGGACTCCTCGGCGAGCGGGATGAACTCCGCCGGCGGAATGCGGCCCTGCTCCGGATGGTTCCAGCGCAGCAGCGTTTCCGCGGCGGCGATCGTGCCATCCGCGGTGCGGACGATCGGCTGGAACGCCAGTTCGAGCTCGCTGCGCCCGAGCGCGTCCGCGAGGTCGCGCTTGAGCTGCCGCTTGCGCAGGCTCTCCTGTTCCATCGCCGGCGTGAACACCCGGAAACTCCCCGGCGCCTCCGTCCGCGTCTCGTACAGCGCGAGATCGGCATGCCGGCACAGCCGCGCCGCGTCCCGATCCGCGAGCGAGGCGATCGCGAGGCCGATCGACAGGCTGATCCGCAGCGACAGGTCGCCCAGCTCGAACCGCTCCTCCATCGCGCCGACGATCCGCCGCGCCAGCGTCGTCGCATCCCCCGGCCGGCGCATGCCGTTCAGCAGGATCATGAATTCGTCGCCGCCGGTCCGCGCCAGGATGTCCCTCGGCCGCAGGCACGATTTCAGCCGGCGGGCGACGGTCTTCAGCACCTCGTCGCCCACGCCGTGGCCGAATGAATCGTTGATCTCGGTGAAGTAGTTCACGTCGGCGCAGATCAGCGCCATCGCGCGGCCCCTGGCCTGCGCGGTCAGCGCCGCCTCGAGCCGGGTGAAGAATCCCCTTCGGTTGAACTCCCCGGTGAGCGAGTCGGTTTCCGCCGCCTCGATCAGCCGGTCCTGCGTCAGCTTCCGCTCGGTGACATCGCGGACGAACAGCGAGATGTCATCCTCGCCCGGATAGAGATCGGCCTCCAGCCAGCGCCCGGTCGGCGCCCATGACAGTTCGAGCCGCACCGGCGCGCCGGTCGCGGCCGCGCGCTCCGCGCCGGCCGCCAGCCGGTGGCCCGCGGTGCCGGGGAACAGGTCGGCGAGCCGGTTGCCGACGATCTCCTGCCCGGCGCCTGCGAACCGCGCCGCCCGCGCGTTGGCGAACCGGGCGCGGCCGCCACGATCGAACACGATCACCGCATCCCGCGTCGCCTCCAGCACGCGAAAGGCCAGCGCCTCCGACGACCGCAGCGCGGCCTGCATCCGCCGGTACGCCGTCACGTCCTGGGTCACGCCCCTGAGCCGCCTCGCCCTGCCGCCCGCCTCGCCGATCGGCTCCGCGTACGACACCACGTCCAGCGTCCGTCCGTCGAACGCGGTGAGCCGGTGCTGCACGCTCACCGGCTGCCCCGCCTTCAGCCCGGCGACAAACCGCCGCAGCATCAGCCGGCGATCGGCCGGCGGAAACAGCGCCCGC
>JAJZFF010000384.1 GCA_021805485.1 Pseudomonadota bacterium | reverse complement strand
CCAGGCGTCGTTGGTCAGCGCCGCGGCGCCGCTCGGCATCTGCAGCCCGAGACTGACGCTGACCACGTAGTCACCCCGCGCCGCGTCGGCGCTGAACAAGCGCTCCTTGACCCGCAGCAGCGGCTCATCGGCGAACCCCGCGAGCGGCAGGGCTGCGCCCACGCCGCTGCGCTGCACATAGGGCGGCAGCCCGAACTGCAGCTCGGTGGTCGGCCCGGCGATGACCTGCACGCCCTTGCCATCGTCGAGGACGAGACCGCGCTGCCCATCGCTGCCCTGCTGAAACAGCGCGTCGAAGCGCAGGCGCTGCTCCAGGAGCGGGGTCGAGGTCACCAGCGGCCCGGCCCAGAAGGGCTGGCTCGCCCGCGCCGCATCGGCCTGCGCCGTCCACATCGCCAGCGGATCATCGGCCCGTGCCGCGCCACCGAGTGCCGCGAAGCTCAGCGCGGAAACAACAGCGATCATCCGTGCAATTCGCATTGCACAGAGATAAACTATTATTTAGGCTCTCACAACTCAGCGCACGAGGAAGAAGGCGAGCAGGACCATCGCCGCCCGCCGTTCCCCGGTGGCGACGAAGATGTGTTCGGTGAGCCATCCATGCGGCCCCGGCGGCGCCTCGAAGCGCGGGGTCGCACGGAAATAGTAGAGATCGGCCGACACCGGCGCGCCCGCCGCCAGACGTGCCAGCACCTCCTGCGGCGCACGGCGCAGGCCGCGGTTGACGACGCCGATCAGAGTCCCGTCGGCCGCCCGCAGCGTGTATCGGGCCACCAGGTCCGCGGTGCCGTCCGCACGCAGGCTCTGCCAGTCCGCTCCGCCCGGCACCACCTCCCCGGCGAGGCGCGGCCCTTCGACCTCGCCGCCGAGGATCGGGATGACCCGCCGCCGCCCGGTGGTCGTCTCGCCCAGCTCGAGTGGCGCCCCGACCCGCACGCGGACCGAGAAGGCATAATCGAGCCCTGGCGGCGCGGCGGTCACGGATCGGCGCCGACGCGGACCAGGAGCTTGCCGAAATTCCGCCCGCCGAGGATGCCCATCAACGCAGCCGGCGCGTTCTCCAGCCCCTCGATCACATCCTCGCGGAATTTCAGGCTGCCATCCATCACCCAAGGCCGCGCCAGGGCGCGCCACTCGGCGAAGCGCTCCGGCTTGTCCGAGACGATGAGCCCCTGGATATGCAGCCGGTTGCGCACCACCCGCATCAGGTTCGGTCCGGGGCGCAGCTTGGTGTCGTTGTACTCGGCCACCATGCCGCACATGATCATGCGCCCGAACGCATTGAGCATCGGGAATACGGCCTGCTGCAGATCGCCGCCGACATTCTCGAAATAGACGTCGATCCCGCTCGGGCAGGCCTGTTCCAGCGCCGCGCGGAGATCGAGCACGCGGTGGTCGACGCACTCATCGAAGCCAAGAGTTTCCTGCACAAACAGGCACTTCTCGGCCCCTCCTGCGACCCCCACGACGCGCGCGCCGGCCCGCTTGGCAATCTGCCCCGCGACCGAGCCGACGGCGCCGGAGGCGGCCGAGATCACCACCGTCTCGCCCGCCTTGGCACGACCGATATCGGTCATGCCGGAATAGGCGGTCGTCCCCGGCATCCCCAGCACGCCGAGATAGGTCGAGAGCGGCGGTCCGTGCCGGTCGAGCTTCACCAGGTGCTTGGCCTCCGAGACGATTTGGCTCGCCCAGCCGTTTGGCCCGACGACGACATCCCCCACCGCCAGGCGCGTATCCGAGGAGGCAACGACCTCGCCGACGGTCTCGCCGGTGATGACGCCGCCGATCGGCACCGGAGTGGCGTAGGATTTCGCATCCGAGAGACGCCCGCGCATGTAGGGATCGATCGAGAGCCAGATCGTCCGCGTCAGCACCTGGCCCTCAGTCAGCGCCGGCAGCGTCTGGTCGACGAGCTCGAAATCCTCCGCCCGCGGCGCGCCAACCGGCCGCTGCCGCAACACCACCGCCTGTCGCGTTAGGTTCATCGCCGTGCTCCGCTGGTTGAATGCCCGTTCATGCCGCCGCCGCCTTGAGCACGAGGCGGCCCGTCACCTGCCCCGCGCGCAGACGCATCAGCGCCGTATCCGCCTCGCTCTGCGGCAGCGTCGTCACCGGAATCGGCGGCACCTTGCCGCTCTGCGCCAGCGCCACGAGCCCGCGCAAATCCTTCACCGTGCCGACATAGCTGCCCTGGACGGTCAGGGCGCGGATCGGCATCAGCGGCAGCGGCAGGGAGAGTTCGCCGCCGAACAGGCCGACCTGCACCAGCTTGCCGCCCTTGCGCAGCGCATCGAACGCGGCCCGCGCCGTCGCCGTGCCGTTGACGAGGTCGATCACCGCCAGCACCGGCCCGCCGCAGGCGGCGATGATGCGCTTTGCCACACCCTCGCCCGATCCGTCGATCGCCTGGCTCGCCCCCTCGGCGAGGGCGGCCGCGCGCTTCTCCGCCGCGACGTCGACGACGACGATGTTGCGATGGCCGAGCGCCTTGAGGATGGCGATGGCATTCATCCCGAGCCCGCCGGCGCCGATCAGCACGATCGGCTCGTCCGGCGCGATCGGCATCACTTTCTGGATCGCCGAGTAGACGGTGATCCCCGAGCACGCATAGGTCGCGGCCACCGCCGGATCGAGCGTGCCGGGGTCGACGAGATGGCGCGGATGCGGCGCCAGCACATGCGTGGCGTAGCCGCCGTTCTGATAGACGCCGAGGCTCTTCGGCTTCAGGCACATATTGTCCTCGTCGGCGAGGCAGGCCGCGCAGCTGCCGCACCCGAGCCAGGGATAGACGATGCGGATATCGCCGACCTTTACCCCCTGCGCCTCCGGCCCGAGCTTGACGACGCGGCCGACGATCTCATGGCCCATGGCCAGCGGCAGGGTGACGCCGCGATCGGCGAGCGACATTTTCTGCCCGCCGCCGAGATCGTAATAACCCTCCCAGATATGCAGATCCGAGTGGCAGACGCCGCAATAGGTCGTCTCCAGCAGCACCTCGGTGCCCTTGGGCTCCGGGGTGGGCAGCTCGATCTCCTTGAGCGGCGCTCCGTTCTCGACCACGGCCCAGGCGCGCATCGTTCCCTCCATTCCTTGGTTTTCGTGTCGCGGCGATGGGAAACCGTCCGCGACGTCTGGTCAAGCGGGGGCGCTCAGGCCGGGGGGCGGCCGATCGCCTCGGGGTTCAGCATGCGCACCGGTGCGCCGTCGAGGAAGGCGAGCACGTCGGCGATGGCATCGCGGTAGAAGACCCCGAACACCGGCGCGGTGACGTAGCCGAGATGCGGCGTCAGCACCGTGTTCGGCGCCCGACGCAGCGGATCGTCGGTCGCCAGGGGCTCGCGGTCATAGACGTCGAGCGCGGCGACGATGCGGCCTTGCGTCACCGCCGCGACCAGCGCCGCGGCGTCGATCAGCGGCCCGCGCGAGGTGTTGACCAGGATCGCGCCCGGCTTCATCCGCGACAGTTCCGCCGCGCCGAGCAGGCCGCGCGTCGCCGCGGAGAGTACCATATGCAGGCTGATGGCATCCGATTCGGCCAGCAGCGCGTCCCGCGTCGCGTATTCGGCCCCGGCGGCGGCGGCCCGCTCAGGGGTGAGGTTCGGGCTCCAGCCCAGCACGCGCATGCCGAGCGCGCGCCCGTAGCCGGCGACCCGGCTGCCGATACGCCCGAGCCCGATGATCCCGAGCGTCGCGCCCTCGAGCCCGCGGCCGAGCGGGATGCCCTCCTGGAATCGCCCGGCGCGGATCGCGGCGTCGCCCTGCGCGATGCTGCGCGCCGCGGCGAGCAGCAGGCCCAGCGCAAGCTCGGCGGTGACGATGCCGGAATTGCCGCCACCGGTGTTGCACACCAGCACGCCCTGGCGCGTGCAGGCGGCGAGATCGAGCGTGGCGGCGCGCAGCCCGGTGAGCGCGATCATTTTCAGCCGCGGCAGACGGGCAAGCAGCGTGGCCGAAAACGCGGTGCGCTCGCGCATCGCGATCAGCACCTCGAACGGCGCCAGCGCCGCCGCCGCCGCGGCCTCGTCGGCGAAGGGTTCGGAGAACACCGTGACCGCGGCGCGCGCCTCCAGCGCCGCGAAATCGGCACTCTGCCGCGCCACGCCCTGCCAATCGTCCAGCACCGCCACCTGCACCATGTCCGCTCCCCCTATGCCAGCGCCGCCGCGACCCACTGCGCCCAGGCCAGCACGGCGCGATCCTCGCCGGCGCGGCCGACGATCTGGATGCCGAGCGGCATCCCGTTCGGCCCGGT
>JAJZFF010000558.1 GCA_021805485.1 Pseudomonadota bacterium | reverse complement strand
TCGTCGTCGTGGCGTTTTTGCTATCAAGTCATTCAGAATATATTGGAAAAATGTAATTCGAGAGAAGATGGTGGCGATATTGATCGAAGAGTCCCGTGAGCGACCGAGGTGATTATTGACGACTGCAAACGGCCGGGAGCCTCCAGAAACTCCAACAGGTTCCCGGTCTTGCTCAGACGCTCAAGGTGCTCCGAAAGCCCGAATAGCGACCACGCCTTCATCCACCCGCCCTCCAAGTCATTACCGATTCAGTGAATCACGAGTTCGCCAACCTTCACGGGGTTAATGCGGAGGGGCCATCTAGTTGGAAACCGCATTCCTCCGGTCCTCGTAAACAGACAGGTGTGCCATCACCGTTTCGAGGAGCGGTGAGACGGTGGCGGCCGCGTGAGCGCGCGCGACCAGGTCGCCGATGATCTGGTCCAGCTCGAGGCGACGTCCGTTTTGCAGGTCGCGATACATCGACGACGTCTGGGGCGATCCCTTTGCCGTCAGTATTTGCCGCGCCTGGGCCAGAAATGTTTCGTCCGGCTTTTCTCCGACCTGCGTCGCTATACCGGCCACCTCGTCGAGCAGACGGTGCACGAACGCGACGCCGCCGTGCACGGCTTCGATTTCGCCGATCGTTCCGCGCATCAGGCAGGTAATACCGCCCATCGTCGCAAGAAGAATCCATTTTTCCCACATTTCGCGCGCGATGGCCGGCGACAGCCTCACGTCGAATCCTGCACCTTGCATGAAGGCATCGAGCGCGATGACTCGGGCCGAGGCCGTACCGTCCATCTCGCCATAAGCAAGCTCCTGGAAGCTGGCGAGCTGAATGATGCGGCCGCGATCATCCAACGTCGTCGCGACCTTGCAGACGCCTCCGATCACATGCCGTTTGCCGAAGCGGGCTTCAAGCAGGTCAACATGGCGCATACCGTTGAGGACCGGGAGGATCATCGTCTTTGGTCCTATCGCAGGCGCGATGTCATCGAGCGCCGCTTCCAGCGCAAAGCCCTTAACCGTGAGGAGAACGACGTCGT
The DNA here is from genome assembly GCA_021805485.1 of Pseudomonadota bacterium. Next base: position 3,240 of record JAJZFF010000558.1, on the reverse strand, counting down.
AGGTGCGCTCAACCGCATTGGCCGAAACGAGTCGGGGCTGCAGGGTAACGTTGCCACGAGGACTTACGATCTGCAGACCGTTCGATCGTAGTTCAGATGCCCGGCCAGGGCGTACCAGGAAGGTGACGTCTCGCCCGGCCTGAACCAGCCTTCCGCCGAAATAGCCGCCCGTCGCGCCAGCGCCGACAACAAGCATACGCATTGCAGTGTCCTTCCATGAAAGACGTCTTCGTGGTGAAGCGGGACGTCAATGTGAATCGGTTACGGGTGTGGCCGGAGCAGAGACCTTCCGCATCAGCAACACGAGTGGCGTGGCGATCACGAAGGCGAGCATTACGGCCCGAAAGGCGTCAGCGTAGGCCATGGTCGACGCCTCGCGGTAGGCGAGAGCCCGCAGTTGCGCCAGCGCGGCGACGTGACCCGCGGAAGCGGAGCCGAGCAGCGTTGCGAGGCGTGTGCTTGTTGCCGCGATGAGGCGATCCATCGCGCCATTCGCGGGCGTCAGATTCGTCGCGATCGCGAGAAAATGCTGGTTGGTCCTGTCATTCAGGACGGCGCCGCATACCGCGATGCCAACCGCACCGCCGAGATTGCGCATCATGTTAAAGAGACCGCTTGCGTATTTCAGTCGCGCGGCAGGCAGGCTACCGAGCCCGAGGGTGACGCTCGGCGCGACGGCGAAGACCTGCGGAAAGCCGCGCAGGATCTGCGGGACCAGGAGCTGGTCGCCACCCCAGTCGTGGGTGATGAAGCTGAAACTCCACATGGCCAAGCCAAAGCAGGTGAGGCCGAACATCATCAACCACCTGCCATCGAACTTCCGGGCGAGCGCGATATAGATGGGAACGCCGACCAGCGAGGCCACGCCGGTCGAGAAAATGGCGACACCCGTCTGCCAAGCGGAAAATCCCCTCACATAGCCGAGGAAAAGCGGCTCGAGGTAGATGGTCGAGAAGATGCCGATGCCGGTGACGAAGGAGAGGATGCAGCCGATCAGGAAATTGCGGTCGCGCAGGGCGTGCAGATCGACGACCGGGTGCTCGTAGGTAAGACTGCGGGCGACGAACAGGAGGCCGGTAACCGCCGAGATGATGGCGCAGATACGGATTGTCTCGTCGCTGAACCAGTTCCAGCGGGCACCTTCCTCGAGCACGTATTCGAGCGTGCCGAGCGCCACGGCCATCAGCGCTATGCCGGGATAATCGGCATCGCCCAGGAGCGACAGGTCTGCCTTATCGATGTCGACCAGCAGCGCAACGCCAATGGTAACGAGCAGGCCGGGCACGAGATTGACGTAGAAAAGCCAGTGCCAGTCCAGCGTGTCGGTGATCCAGCCGCCGATGACCGGGCCGAGGGTTGGCGCGACGGAGGCGATGGTGCCGATCACCGCGGCGGCATAGACTCGCTTCGGGCCGGGAAAGTAGTGAAACGAAGATGTGAAGACGGTGGGGATCATCGACGCGCCGAGCATTCCCTGCAGGGCGCGAAAGACGATCATGCTGTCGATGTTCCAGGCGAGGCCGCAGAGCATCGAGGCACACGTGAACCCGAGCGCCGATCCGGCGAACAGCCAGCGCGTGGAAAAGAGGCGTGTCAGCCATCCCGAAAGCGGGATCATGATGATTTCGGCGATGAGGTAGGCGGTCTGCAGCCAGCTGATCTGATCCTGTGCGGCAGACAGACCGCCGCCGATTTCCTGAAGGGACGATGCCACGATCTGGATATCAAGCAGCGCGATGAACATGCCCACGCACATGATTGCGAAAGGAACGATGGCGCGGAGATTGTTCACTGGTGCGCGCCTCAGGAATGCCGGTCGCCGGGCTGGCGTTTCGTGGTCACGGAAACCGTCGCCGAGAGGCCGGGACGCAACAGGCCGAGGGTCGATGTCCCGCCGTCGAGAACGATACGAACGGGTACGCGCTGAACGATCTTGGTGAAGTTGCCGGTCGCATTCTGCGGCGGGATGACGCTGAACACGGCGCCGGTCGCGGGGGCCAGGCTCGCAACATGGCCGTGCAGAACCCGGCCGGGCGACACATCGGCGACGATCGTGGCCGGATCGCCTGGCTTCATGCGATGCAGGTCATCTTCCTTGAAATTGGCGTCGACCCAGAGGCCCCGTGCCGGGACAACAGAAAGCAGGTTCGTTCCTGCCGGCACATAGGCGCCCACCTGTGCCGACCGATCGCCGATATATCCGTCGATCGGTGAGTCGATCGTCGTGTATCCGAGGCGCAGCCGGGCAATCCTGAGATCGGCCTCAGCTGCCCGGATTGCTGCTTTGGCACCTGTTATGCGCGTCTGGAGTACGGAAAGCCGCTGTTTCGAGACTACGACTGCTGCAGTTGCCGCATTGACGGCTGCGGCCGCCTGGCGCGTCCCGGCGAGAGCTCGCTGCGCATCCTGCCGCGAACCGGCATCGTTGTGGGCGAGGGTCCGGTAGCGCGTCGCTTCCTGCGCGGCGAAGGTGGCCTCTGCCTGCCTCGCGGCAAGGTTCGCCTCGGCCTGGCGGATCGCGGTGTACTGGAGTTGGTATTCGGCCTTCAACGCGGCGAGGGCGGCCTCGCGTTCGGAGACGGTCGCATGGGCGTGGTCGAGCGCGGCCAGATAGTCGTCCGGATCGAGGCGCACGAGGGGCTGGCCGGCACGGACGTACTGGTTGTCGTGCACCAGGATCGATTGGATGTATCCGGATACGTGCGGGGCGATCGGCGTCACATCGCCACCGACATAGGCGTCATCCGTGGTCTCGACGAACCGCCCGGCAACCCACCAGTTCGCTGCGCACCAGGCACTGGCCGCCAGCAGCAGGATGCCCGCCGCAAACAGCAGCGTCCTCTTGCCGAAAAGCCTGGCCACACCGGCGAACCGCCTTCCAGTGACCGGCCGGGGCTGCAGATGACCCGGCTCGTCGATGGTCCGATCGTCTGTCGAGTAGCTCATTTCGTACTTTCCTCGCGATGGGACGACCGGTGGCGACCCGAATGCATCAGGCCGGCGCGGTGGGCATGTCGAATACGAGCAGCGTGGAGGTCGCAGAGGCGCAGAGCCGGCCGGTCGCGTCGGTCAGCCGGGCTTCGGCAAAGGCGGTGCGGCGGCCGATCGACAGGATCTTGCCTTCCGCGCGCACTGTCCCGCTATCCGGGCTCAGCGCGCGGTGATAGGCGACCTTGAGCTCCAGCGTCGTGTAGCCCTGGGTCGGGCTCAGCATCGAATGGGTGGCACAGCCGCAGGCGC
>JAJZFF010000299.1 GCA_021805485.1 Pseudomonadota bacterium | reverse complement strand
GCAAGTATCTCACCTACGGCTTCGTCGGGCTCGGCCTCGTGCTGTGCTGGGGCGATGCCGGAATCCTCAGCCTGGGTCAGGGAATTTTCTTCGGTCTCGGCGGCTACTGCATGGCGATGTTCCTCAAGCTCGAAGCCTCGACGCCGGAGGCGACGAAGATCCAATCCACGCCGGGCATCCCCGACTTCATGGACTGGAACCAGCTCACCGCCCTGCCCTGGTTCTGGCGCCCGTTCCACAGCCTCGCCTTCACCATCGCGGCGGTGCCGCTGGTGCCGGCGCTGCTCGCCTTCGTCATCGGGCTGGCGATGTTCAAGCGGCGCGTCGGCGGCACCTATTTCGCCATCATCACGCAGGCGATCGCGGCCATCCTCACCATCCTCATCATCGGCCAGCAGGGCTACACCGGCGGCGTCAACGGCATCACCGACCTGCGCACGCTGCTGGGCTGGGACATCCGCACCGACCACGCCAAGCTGGTGCTCTACTTCGTCAGCGGCGGATTGCTGATCGCCTGCCTGCTGGCAGCCCAGCTCGTCCGCCGCAGCAAGCTCGGACGGATCCTGGTGGCGATGCGCGAGCGCGAGGACCGCGTGCGCTTTTCCGGCTACGACGTCGCCAACTTCAAGATTTTCGTCTTCTGCGTCGCCGCCGCGCTGGCCGGCATCGGCGGGGCGATGTTCACCCTGCAGGTCGGCTTCATGTCGCCCTCCTTCGTCGGCATCGTGCCCTCGATCGAGCTGGTGATCTTCGCCGCCGTCGGCGGGCGCACCTCGCTGCTCGGCGCGCTCTACGGCACGCTGCTGGTGAACTGGGCGAAGACGACGTTTTCCGAGGATCTGCCGCAACTCTGGCTGTTCGCCATGGGGGCGCTGTTCATCGCCGTCGTGGTGGCGTTCCCCAACGGGCTCGCCGGCCTGGTGCAGGACAGCCTGGCACCGGTGCTGGCGCGGCTGCGCCCGCAGCGCGCGGAGTTGCGGCCGACGGCGCCGACGGTGGTGGACGCTGCCGAGCAGGGAGGTGTGCGATGACCGAGCCGGCCGATTTCCTTCTCGCGGTCGAGGGACTGACCGTGTCGTTCGACGGCTTCAAGGCGGTCGACGATCTCTCCTTCTATGTCGACGCCAACGAGATCCGCGTCATCATCGGCCCCAACGGCGCCGGCAAGACGACGGTGCTCGACCTGATCTGCGGGCGGACGCGGGCGAGCGCGGGATCCGTGCGGTTCCGCGGCCGGGAGCTGACGCAGCTCAAGGAGCATCAGATCGTCCAGGCGGGCGTCGGGCGGAAATTCCAGACACCCTCGATCTACGAGGACCTCACGGTGTTCGAGAATCTGGAAATCTCGTTCCCGCGCGGCCGCTCCGTGTTCGGCGCGCTGGCTTTCCGCCGTGACGCTCCGGTGCGCGAGCGGGTGCGCGAGGTGGCGAGCCTGATCTTTCTCGAACCACTGCTCGGCGAGCGCGCCGAGGCGCTGAGCCACGGACAGAAGCAATGGCTCGAGATCGGCATGCTGCTGATCCAGGATCCGGCGCTGCTGATGCTGGACGAGCCGGTGGCGGGGATGAGCGTGAGCGAGCGGCGCAAGACGGCCGAGCTGCTGCGCCGGGTGCTGCGCGACCGCGCCGTGCTGGTGATCGAGCACGACATGGGGTTCGTCGAGGACATCGCCCATCGCGTGACCGTGCTGCACCAGGGCCGCGTGCTCTCGGAGGGGTCGATGCAGCACGTGAAATCGGATCCGAAAGTGGTCGAGGTCTATCTTGGGCACTGAGGGGGCGGCATTGAGGAGGTGGCGATGCTGAACGTTTCGGGTCTCAGGGCCGGCTACGGCCAGAGCGAGGTTCTCCACGGCATCGATCTCGCCGTCGGGGCGGGCGAGATCGTCGCGGTGATGGGCCGCAACGGCATGGGCAAGAGCACGCTGATGAAGGCGCTGATCGGGCTCATCCCGGCGCGCGGCGGCGAGATCCGCCTGCGCGAGGACGCGCTCACCGGGTTGAAGCCGAACCAGCGCGTCGCCCGGGGCATCGCCTATGTGCCGCAGGGGCGGATGATCTTTCCGGCGATGACGGTGGAGGAGAACATCGCCACCGGCCTCGTCGTGCGCGGCGGCGGCGCGATCCCGCAGGATCTCTACGCGCTCTTCCCCGTGCTCGCGGAGATGAAGGGGCGGCGCGGCGGCAATCTCTCCGGCGGCCAGCAGCAGCAACTGGCGATCGCACGCGCGCTCGCCACCAGGCCGGGACTGCTGTTGCTCGACGAACCGACGGAGGGGATCCAGCCCTCGATCATTCTCGAGCTCGGGCGTACATTGCGGCGCATCCGCGACGAGCGCGGGCTCGCGATCGTCGTGTCCGAGCAGGTGCTGAGCTTCGCCTTGGCGATCGCCGACCGGGTGATCGTGCTGGAGGGCGGCCGGGTCGTGCACAGCGCGACCCGAGCCGAGGTGGACGAGGAACAGGTATCGCGCTTCCTCGCCGTGTGACGACGAAAGCCCAGAACCGCAGGGCAAAGAACCGCAGAGGAGAGACAACAGGCATGACCGATACGATCGTCAAGGTGGATCTGTCGCAATCCCCCTACGAGAACGACATGATCCACAATCGCTGGCATCCGGAGATCCCGATGGTGGCGACGGTGAAGCCGGGCGCGGACTTCATCCTGGAGTGCTACGACTGGACCGGCGGCTTCATCAAGAACGACGAGTCGGCCGCGGATGTGCGCGACATCGATCTCTCGATCGTGCATTTCCTCTCCGGCCCGATCGGCGTCGAAGGCGCGGAGCCGGGCGATCTCCTGGTGGTGGACATCCTCGACATCGGCGCCTTCGCGCACAATTCCTGGGGGTTCAACGGCTTCTTCTCGAAGAAGAACGGCGGCGGCTTCCTCACCGAGCATTTCCCCCAGGCGCAGAAATCGATCTGGGACATCCAGGGCATGTTCACCCGCTCGCGCCACGTGCCCGGCGTGAGCTTCGCCGGGCTGATCCATCCCGGGCTGATCGGCTGCCTGCCCTCGGCGGATCTGCTGGCGAAGTGGAACGCGCGCGAGACGGCGCTGATCGCCACCAACCCCACCCGCGTGCCGCCGCTGGCCAACCCGCCCTTCCCCGCCACCGCCCATATGGGCCGGATGAAGGGTGACGCGCGTGCCCAAGCCGCCGCCACCGGCGCGCGCACGGTGCCGCCGCGCGAGCATGGCGGCAACTGCGACATCAAGGACCTCTCGCGCGGCGCGCGGGTGTTCTTCCCGGTCTATGTCAAGGGTGCTGGGCTCTCGATGGGCGATCTGCATTTCAGCCAGGGCGATGGCGAGATCACCTTCTGCGGCGCCATCGAGATGCCGGGCTGGATCCACCTCAAGGTCGAGCTGCTCAAGGACGGGATGGCGAAATACGGCATCAAGAACCCGATCTTCAAGCCGAGCCCGATCAAGCCCGCCTACAGCGACTATCTCATCTTCGAGGGCATCTCCGTCGACGAACAGGGCGAGCAGCACTATCTCGACGTCAACGTCGCCTATCGCCAGGCCTGCCTGAACGCCATCGCCTATCTGACCAAATTCGGCTACTCGCCGGCGCAGGCCTATGCCATCCTCGGCACCGCGCCGGTGCAGGGCCATATCAGCGGCGTGGTGGATATTCCGAATTCCTGCGCGACGCTGTGGCTGCCGACGGAGATTTTCGAGTTCGACATCAACCCCGGGGCCGCCGGGCCGAAATTGTCGGTGCCGCCGGGCATCGACATCCCGCTGGCGCCGGACCTGTAAGGGGCGTTCATGGCCGTCTACGACTATCTCTGCGAGGCCTGCGGCGCGTTCACCGAGACGCGCCCCATGGCCGAGTTCGCCCTGCCGCAGCCCTGCCCGGGCTGCGGCGTTCCGGCGCCCCGCGCGCTGCTCACCGTGCCCGCCCTGGCGACGATGGATGCCGGCCGCCGCGTGGCGCAGGCGACCAACGAGCGCAGCGCCAACGCGCCGCGCCGCAGCCACGCCGCCGGCTGCGGCTGCTGCAGCCCGAAGAAAGCCGCGCTCACCGCCGACGCGCCCCGCGCCGCCGCGTCCGGTGGACGGCCCTGGATGATCGGGCATTGAGGCCCCGACGCTTCACGCCTGATTTGGACGATCGCGCGCAACACCGGACATTCCGCCGTAGGGTGGGGCGCCCGTCCGCACCCCACCATCGCGATGCGATCCTGGACGCCGTGATGACAGACATCCTTGCCTGATTATCGCCGTCACCGCGTCCCGGGTGGCCGTTATTTCTTCA
>JAJZFF010000333.1 GCA_021805485.1 Pseudomonadota bacterium | reverse complement strand
ACATCAGCACGAGAACCAGATCGTCCGCGGTCAGCCCCCGCACCATCGCGAGGATGCGCGCCGCCGCCGCCTGCCCGGCCGCATCCGGCACCGGGTGCGATGCCTCGACCACCTCGATCCGCCCGAGCGGCTTTTTGCTCCCATGCCCGTAGCGGGTGACCACGAGGCCGGACATCGGCGCTTCGTCCGGCCAGTGCGCCTCGACCGCCTCGGCCATCGCCGCCGCCGCCTTGCCGGCGCCGATCACCACGGTCCGCCCCTTCGGCGGCGGCGGCAGATGCGGCGGCACGCAGCGCGAGGGCGCTGCCGCGTCCACCGCCGCCGCGAACATGCGCCGCAACAGGTCGAGATCGCCCTCACTCATGCCGCTTTTCCTTTCCGCTCGGCCCGCAGCCACGCCGCCCGTTCCGGGCAGCAGGCTCTATCCGTCTGACAACGCGGGCATTCCGGCCCCGCCGGCCGGGCCTTGCTCTAGCGCGGCGGGGCAACCCGGTCCAGCGCGGCGAGCAGGGCGGCACGGAACGGGGCGATGCCGCGATAGGCCGCCACAGTTTCGGGCAGCCCGCGCACAGCCTCGGCCAGCGCCGCCGCGGCGCCCGGCACCGCCATCACCTCGGCCAGCGCCGCCTGCCGGGTGCGGATCGTGAACAGCACGGCCCCGCTCTCCGGCAGCCGGCTCAGAGTCTGGCGTTCGACCCGCAGATGCAGCCGCGCCGGAGCGGTGCCGGCGGTGACCGCCGGGCCGGGGGCGATATGCGGCTCCGGCTGGAACAGGTCCGATCCGTCATGGATCGTCCAGTTGAAGCGCTCGACCAGCCGGCCTGGCGCCAGCGCGGCGATGAACCGCGCCACCGGGCGGTCCAGCCGCTCGGCATAGAGCGGTACCGGGGTATGGATGGCGGCAAGGTCGCGGCCCAGCTTGTCCGCCAGCCGCCAGCGCGAGGGAAAGCACAGCACCGCCGCCGTGAGCGTCGCCGTCGCCGGGTCGAGCAGGCAGAGATCCTCCTGCACCAGCCTTCCGGCGAGTTCGAGCGGGTCGCATTCCGGCGCCGCAAGGTTCCACCGCTCGCCGGTGAGGCGGTTTTCCAGCATCGCGCCGGCCAGGGCGAACCAGGGCGCACGATCGGCGAGCAGGTGGCCGGCGACCAGGAGCAATGTCTCGCGCCGCGCCGCCTCGCTGCCCGGCAGCGCGGCGAACACCTCGGCCCGGCGCAGGCCGAGCAGCGCCCGGCGCTCCGCCATCTGCGCAGGGTAGTCGGCGCCGAAGGCGGTCAGTTCCGCGGGCGGACGGGCGATCAGCCCCATCGCCGGCCGGTAGGGGCCGGGCGCGAAGGGCAGCCAGAGCGGCGAGGCAGGCAGCGCCGGCGGCGGGGCGGTCAGCAATCGTTGCCGCGCAAGGTGAAGGATTTCACCATGCCGCCCTCGAGCGCGAAGGTGACGGTGCATTGCCGCGTATAGGTATCGGGCTGGAAAAACGGGCCGTAATAGGGGCCGTAGAAGCCCGGATAGGGCGGCACGAAGCCCGGCTGGTAGGAATACGACCGCTCGACATAGGCGAAATAGGTCTTGCCATCGACCGTGATCTTGCGGTCCGGCACGCCGAGTGCGGCCACCAGCGCCGATTCCGGCCGCCCGACATAGGCCGACATCCGCTCGGCAAGGCTTGGCCCCACCGCGCAGCCGGCCAGAACCAGGGCCACGACCGGCGCAGCCAGAACAAGCTTCCTTCGCATCGCACGCTCCTCGTCTCCGGGCCTTGGCCCGTTGGTGATGTGGAATGTCTACAGTGGGTCCGTTTCCGGCTTATATCAGAGCCATAACACATCGGTGATGCGCGCGGCGCCGGCGGCGATCATCGCCAGGCGGTCGAACCCCAGGGCAATCCCCGCGCAATCCGGCATCCGCCCCACCGCCGCCACGAAATCTTCATCGAGCGGCCAGTCCTCGCGGCCATATAGCGCGTGCCGCCGCGCCCGGTCGGCCTCGAAGCGGGCCCGCTGCTCGACCGGATCGGTCAGCTCGGCGAAGGCGTTGGCAAGCTCCATCCCGCACACATACAGCTCGAAGCGCTCGGCGACGCGCGGATCGTCCGCCCGCCGCCGCGCGAGGGCGGCGAGCGGCGCCGGCCAGTCGGTCAGGAAGGTCGGATTTTGGCGACCGAGATGCGGTTCGATCCGCCCGAGCATGAGGCGGAAGAACAGGTCCTCCCAGTCCTCGCCGTCGCGGCGCGCCACCCCGGCATCGGCGGCCAGCCGGTCGGCATCGCCGACGCTCGCCAGCACATCGATACCGCAATGGCGCGCGAAGGCCTCGGCGACGCTCAGCACCTCGATCGCGGCAAGATCGGTCGTCACCCCCCGGCACGTCACGACCGGCGGCAGCACGGCGCGGAGGAGCTGCGTCGTCTCCTCGATCATGGAGGAAAAATCGGCCCCCGGGCGATACCATTCGAGCATGGTGAATTCGGGCGCATGCGTGTCCGACCCCTCATGGTCGCGCCAGACCCGGGCGAGCTGGAACATCCGCCCGGCGCCGCCGGCGAGCAGCTTCTTCATCGCGAATTCGGGGCTGGTATGCAGCCATTTCCGCGCCGCCGCGCCATCCGGCGCATGCACCGTGGTCGACAGGGCGGCGAGATGCACCTCCTCGCCCGGCGCGGGGACGAGGCAGGGCGTCTCCACCTCTATATATCCGCGGGCGGTGAAGAAGGCGCGCGTCGCCTGCGCGAGCAGCCCGCGCCGCCGCAGGAAGGGCAGCCGGGCGGCGAGGCGGTCGGGGTCCCATGCTTGTCTGGCCATGCGCCGCAGGATAGCACCGCCGCATGGCCACTCCCACGCTCCGCACCGCAGACCAGCTGATCGAGGCCGGGCTCGCCCCGCCCGCCGCCCGCGCGGGGCTCGAGGCCGTCGCCGCGCGCTACGCCACCGCGATCCCGGCACCGCTCGCCGCCCTGATCGGTGATCCGGCGGACCCGATCGGCCTTCAGTTCATCCCCGACCCCGCCGAGCTCGAAACCGCCCCCCACGAGCGCGCCGACCCGATCGGCGACGACGCGCTCTCCCCGGTGCCCGGCATCGTCCACCGCTACCCCGACCGCGCGCTGCTCAAGCCCACCCTTGCCTGCCCGGTCTATTGCCGGTTCTGCTTCCGCCGCGAGCATGTCGGCCCGGAGGGCGGCGTGCTGTCCGAAGCAGAGCTCGAGGCGGCGTTCCGCTGGCTCGCGGATCACGATGCGGTGAGTGAGGTAATCCTGACCGGCGGCGACCCGCTCATCCTCTCGCCCCGCCGCCTTGGCGCGATCTTCGCCCGGCTGCGCGCGATCCCGCATATAAGCCGGCTGCGGCTGCACACCCGCGTGCCGTTGGCCGATCCGGCGCGGATCACGCCGGCGCTGCTCGCGGCGCTCGATCTCGACCCGCCGCTCTTCCTCGTGCTGCACGCCAACCACGCGCGCGAATTCGGCGCCGAGGCCCGCGCCGGGCTGAGGGCGCTGCGCCGCGCCGGGATTCCGCTGCTCGGCCAGTCGGTGCTGCTGCGCGGCGTCAACGATTCGGCGGACACGCTGCGCGCCCTGTTCGAGACCATGCTCGAATGCGGCGTGAAACCATATTACCTGCACCAGCTCGACCCCGCCCCCGGCACCGCCCGCTTCCACGTGCCGATCGTCGAGGGCCGGGCGCTGATCGCCGCCCTGCGCGGCACGATTTCCGGCCATGCCCTGCCGACCTATATCCTCGATTCGCCCGCCGGAAAGACCACGCTCGAACCCTCGCCGGTTTCCCTTTCCGCCGGCCTGTGATAGGCGCGCATCATGCCTGTACCGCTGATCGCCGTGCTGAACGGCCCGAACCTGAACATGCTGGGGCTGCGCGAGCCGGAAATCTACGGCATCCAGACCCTTGACGATCTCGAGGCGCTCTGCGCCGAGGCGGCCGAGGAGCTGGGCCTCGCCATCGATTTCCGCCAGACCAACGGCGAAGGCGAGCTGATCACCTGGGTGCAGGAATGCCGCGGCCGCGCCGCCGGCATCATCATCAACCCGGCGGGCTACTCGCACACCTCGATCGCGCTGATGGACTCGCTGCACGCGGTCGACCTTCCGGTCATCGAGGTGCATCTGTCCAACATCCATCAGCGCGAGGCGTTCCGCCATCATTCATACGTATCGCAGGCCGCGCGCGGCGTGATCTGCGGCCTTGGTTTCACCGGCTACCGGCTGGCGCTTCAGGCGATCGCCGAGATTGTGGAGCAGGAAGCATGAGTCTCTCCTTCGACCCCGAGGTGCT
>JAJZFF010000462.1 GCA_021805485.1 Pseudomonadota bacterium | reverse complement strand
GACGCGCCGGTTCTGCGGCTCGCGCACGCCGGCCGGCGTCGGGACCAGCGGGTTGCCGTCGCCATAGCCGGAGACGCCGATCTGCTCACGCGCCACGCCGTCCCGAACGAGTTCCGCCGTCACCGCTTCGGCGCGCCGCAGCGAGAGCTTGCGGTTGTACTGCGCCGTGCCGGACCGGTCGGCATAGCCGCTGACCTCGATCCGGGTGGTGCGGACGCGGGTCGAGCCCTGCGCCGCCTCCGCGATCACCTGGCGGGCACGATCGGTGAGATCGGCGCTGTCCCAGTCGAAGAAGACGAGATAAGTGCGCACCGGCACCGGCGCCGGCACCGCGGCGGAGGGCGTGGCCGGCGCGGACGCGGCGGGCGGCGGCGGCACCGAGAACGCATAGCGGATGCCGAGCAGCACCGACTGGTTGAGATTCTCCATGATGGCGAAATTGCCCGCCGCCGTCGCGGCGCCCGGCCGGTCCACGGTGGCGTGGAAGCCCTCGGGCCCGAGCATGCCCATGTAGCGATATTCCGCGGTCACCGAGAGCCCGGGCGTATGCGGCACCGGGAAGGAGATGCCGACGATGCCCTGGAAGGCCACGCCGCCGGCGGTGCCGCCGAGGCTGAGCGTTTCCCCGGTGCCGGGCGTGACGGTGCGCATGCCGTTCCATGTCGACCATTGATAGCCGCCGCCGACGCCGACATAGGGAAACACGTAGCGCGAGCCGATATCGAAATCGAACAGGGCGTTGAGCATCGTCCCGGCGGTGGACTGGTTGCCGCTGGCAGCGCTCGCCGCCGGCGTGCCGGTGCGCGCGTGCAGGGCGTTGCCGAACAGGTCGTCACCCTCGAGTTCCAGCCGGAAGCCGTTGCCGAAGGCGTAGCCGATGCTGCCGACCATGGCCGCACCGCCGTTGAAGGTGAGGTTCGACCCGCCGAGCCCGATCCCGGGCGCCGACCGCGCGCCCTCATCGTCGAGGAAATTATAGCCGGCGCCGAGGCTGACATAGACGCCCTGCACCGGCTGCGCCCGAACGAGGGCGGGCGCGGACATGAGTGCCAGAATGGTCAGCACCGGAGCGGCCAGGGTCCACCGCGCCAGGATGCGCGAGACCAGTGGCAGAACCGTCCCCATCCGGCCAAGCCTTGCGACGCCACCCCGCATGCGATTCCTGCGTGCCTTCAACCCATTCGCTGCGCCGCTCTCACAGCACGTCCAGCCGCGCGGCGCAACCGCTTGCGATCGGGGATACCATGCGCGCGCAGGCTCCCCTGAACCAGGCCGATCATCGCCGCGACAGGCGAAGGAATGGTAACGATGTCTGGTTGTGGCGTCCATGCGGTATTGCAACTTGCGATCGCCAGTCCGATGGCGGCAGCGTTTTCCTCTTGCCGGGCGGCCCGGCGTGGCCAAGGTTGGGGCGGAGAGAGGGGTGGGCGGATGCAGTTCGACCATATCGGCTTCGTCGTCCGCGATCTCGCGGCCGGCCGCGAAACGCTGCAGGACGGATTAGGCGTCTCCGCCTGGACCGGGATTTTCCGCGACCCGGTGAATGACGTTTTCGTGCAGTTCGGTCGCGCGCCGGCGCGTGGCGGCCCGCCCGGCATCTGCTACGAGCTGATCACGCCGCTCTCGGCCGCGAGCCCGGTGACGGCGGCGCTCTCGCGCGGGGTGAATCTGCTCAATCACGTCGCCTACCGCGTCGCTTCCCTGGCCGCGGAGGCCGACCGGTTCGAGGCGCTCGGCTTTCTCGTCCTCGGGCCGCCGAAGCCGGCGGTCGCCTATGGCGGCCGGCCGATCCAGTTCTTCCTCTCGCGCACACGGCTGATGGTCGAACTCATCGAGGCGCCCGACCATGAACATATTTATACCACGGCCGGCGATGCGGCCTGAGACCACACCCGTCCCGACCCAGGAGAGCGTTCCGTGACCCGCATCGTCTTTGTCGGCAACTGCCAGGCCGAAACGCTGAGCCTGGTCTATAAGCGCTGCATCGCTCCGGTCACGGGCGCCGTCGCCAGCCACGTCCTGACCTATACCGACCCCAGCGATGCCGACCGCGCGGCGCTGAGCCAAGCTGACATCATCGTCGAGCAGGTGTTCGATTTCGAGCAGCGGTTCACGCTCGCGGTGCCCGGCCGCTCGGTGCGGATGGTGCGATTTCCCTGGGTGGCGGCGCATTTCCTGTGGCCCCACTTCAACGAAGCCCACCCGCGCAACACGCCCACCTGGTTCCTGCCCTCGGGGCCCTGGCCGGCCCAGCTCGGCGATTCGGTGCTCAACCGGATGATCAGCCAAGGCGTCGGCGCGGCGGAGGCGGCGGCGCGCTATCTCGATCTCGACCTCGCGACGACGGCGCGGCTGGACCGGCGCTACGAAATGATCATCGACCGCCAGCGCGACCGCGACGCGCAGGCGGAGATGGAGACGGCGAATTACATCGAAACGCGATTCCGCGACGAGCGTCTGTTCGTCTCTCCGGACCATCCCGATCTCGGGCTGTTCCTCCACCTCGCTTGCCAGGTCTACGAGCGCCTCGGCGCCAGCTCGGCGGACATGGCGCGGGTGCGGAGCATGCTGAGCCGGACGCCGTTCCCGCTCGAGGAATCGCCGATCCATCCCGCCGTCGCGCGCCATTTCGGCCTGCGCTTCTGGCGCGAGACCGACCGCTACCGCCACCTGCGCAGCGGCTGGTTCAGCGCCGCCGAGTATTATCGCCGATACATGGACTACCAGTGGGACGAGATCGCCCACGAGGGCATCGCGCTGGCCGAGACGGGCCGCGACGAGGACGCCCTCGCCCGCCTCGGCGAGGGCGTCCAGCGCTCGCCGCGCTGCGGTGCGGCCTTCGCCAGCCTCGCCCACGTGCTCGGCCGCCTTGGTCGGTCCGGCGAGGCCGAAGCGGCGGTGCGGCAGGCGGTGGCCCTGGCGCCGGACGACCCGGCGATCCGCAGTTCGCTCGGGCACGTGTTGGCCCGGCTCGGCCGCGGGGAGGAGGCCGCGTCGGCCTTCGCCGACTCCCTCGTGCTGGACCCGGACGCGGCGCATACGCAGATGTCCTTCAGCCACGCCCTCGTCGCGCTCGGGCGCCACGACGAAGCGATCGCCCCCGCCCGCGCCGGAATCGCCGCCGAACCCTTCCGCCCCGAATGGCAGGCGCATCTCGACGCTCTTCTGGACCACGTGGGCCGGGCTGCGAACCCGCGCTGACGGGCGGCGGCGTCGCCTGCCAGTGGCGGACCTTCAGCTGTGAACGGAGTGATGTCCGGCGGAGCGATGATCTCCTGGACCGTCGGCTGGTGGCCATTCATAGGGAAGCTTGTGTAAAGAACTAAGGATCTGCTTGCCCGGTCTGACGAAGCGGCCTATCGATACGGTCCTGGTTGCGGAGAAGAAACCGTTATGAAAGCGATACGCATCGTTCCAGGTTCCTTGGTCGCACTGACCATCCTGATGCCCGGGACCCGAGCTCAGGCGCAACAACTCGCAGTCTCGCTCGTGCAAACGGTCAAGCCGATCATCCGTTCTTACCCCGGAGTAAGCCTCGGCATCCTAGGCATCCAAACCGGAATGACCGTGGCGCAAGTCGAGGCCATCGCTGCCAAAAACAATTTAGGCAAGCCTTTGGAGACCAAAATAAATTGTTCCTATACATTCAATGGCATCACAGCACAGTCTCAGGAATTCATAGCGCAAATTGAATATGGAAGCGGCACTGATCATGACTTCATACTGTATTTTAATAGTCCAGTTACTGGAAATACCCTCTCATCTATGTATCGTGCGATCACTTTCCGGACTGACGGTCCGCAGAAGCAGCCGCTCCGGAGCGCACTCAAGGCAGATCTTGTCAAACAATACGGAACACCTTCGGCTCCAGATGCTGCCTTAAGCGGTGGAGCGGGCGGTTCCGCATACTACTACGCTTCGACGTGGCTATACGATGATAAATCTGACGTGAAATGTCCATCGAATTTTTGTCCGTCTTTCGGCTCCCCGAACACGTATCAACATAAGAATTATGACCTGAAAGAGATCGACAACCAACATATGCAAGCATTTGCTCCTGCGGGACTTCAGAGTGGTGTTTATTTCCTGATATCCACTTCAATTTTTGTTGGATCTTACGGTGGCGAATTGAGCAATTCTCTAACGGTCGCAATGGGTGATTTTCAAGCCGTAGAAAACGACGTTTCGGCGGCGAAAGAACAATTTCAAGCTGCGATATTGAAAGTCTCAAACAAACAGAAATAGTCGCGCATGGTCGAGAGAGGGCTGCCGGGTCCCGATCGTCAGGGTCGT
>JAJZFF010000026.1 GCA_021805485.1 Pseudomonadota bacterium | reverse complement strand
AGTTCGCCGTCCGCGTCCTCGCCCTGCGCCAGCCCGTCGCCGACGATCTCCGCCAGGTCGTCGCCGCGCTGAAGGTCACCACCGACATCGAGCGCATCGGCGACTATGCGGCGAACGTCGCCAAGCGAACTTTGGTGCTCAACCAGACCGGCTCGACCTGGCCGCTGGCCAGCCTCTCGCAGATGGCCCGCCTCGTGCAGGAAAGCCTCAAATCCACGATCGACGCGATCGGCGAGGCCGATCCGGTGAAGGCGGTCTCGGTCTGGCGCGCCGACCAGATGATCGACGATCTCTACACCACCATCTTCCGCGAGCTGATCACCTACATGATGGAAGATCCGCGCAACATCACCGCCTGCACGCATCTTCTCTTCATCGCCAAGAATCTCGAGCGCATCGGCGACCACGCCACCAACATCGCCGAGCTGACCTACTACGCCGCCACCGGCCAGACCCTGCCGGACGCCCGGCCGAAGGGCGATCTGTCGACCAGCCCCGTCACGGGTGCCGGTTCCTGAGGAGAGACAACGCGATGAACGAGACGGCGAAGCCGTTTGTGCTGGTGGTCGAGGACGAGGCCCCGCTGGTCACCCTGCTGCGCTACAATCTCGAGAAATCCGGCTTCCGCGTCGACGAGGCCGGCGATGGCGGCGAGGCGCTCGCCCGCATCGGCGAAACCATGCCCGACCTCGTCCTGCTCGACTGGATGCTGCCCACCATGTCCGGCATCGAGGTCTGCCGCCAGCTCCGCCGCAAGCCGTCCACCCGCCATTTGCCGGTGATCATGCTCACCGCCCGCGCCGAGGACCAGGACACCGTCCGCGGCCTCGAAACCGGAGCGGACGACTACATCACCAAGCCCTTCTCGCCCGAGGCGCTGATCGCCCGCATCCGCGCCCTGCTGCGCCGCAGCGGCACCGCCCCGGCCAAGGCCCCGCTGGTCTTCCACGATCTCGAGCTCGATCCCACCACCCACCGCGTCACCCGCGCCGGCCGCGTCCTGCATCTCGGCCCCACCGAATTCCGCCTGCTCGAATTCTTCATGCGCCACCCCCGCCGCGTCTTCTCGCGCGAGGACGTGCTGAACGCCGTCTGGGGGCGGGACATCCATGTCGAGCCCCGCACGGTGGACGTCCACATCCGCCGCCTGCGCAAGTCCATCAACGTCGAGACCGAAATCGACCTCGTCCGCACCGTCCGCGCCGCCGGCTACGCGCTCGACCTCGACACCGTGGAGGCCTGACCGCCGCCCCGCCGCTCCCTGCGCCTTCGCGATAAAAAGCTTGCGGCGCGCCCTCCGCCTGCGCCAGACTGCGCGCGGAGACGCCGTCGCACAATAAACAAGGGAGCCACCATGAAACCCATCCACTGGATCGCGGCCCTGCCGTGCATCGTGATGCTGCTCGGCCCGGTGCTGCATAACGAGGTCGATCCCCTCATCCTCGGCATGCCCTTTCCCCTCGGCTGGATCACCGTCTGGATCCTGATCACCGCGGTCGTCATGGCCGTCGTCTACCTGGTCGATCCCGCCAACCGCGACGGCGCGGGGGCCGGCCGATGAGCATCGCCCTCGTTCTTCTCGCCCTGTCCGCCGTCTTCGCCCTCGTGCTCGGCATCGTCGCCCGCACCGGGCACGAGATGGGCCTCGAGCAATGGACGGTCGGCAACCGCGGCTTCGGCGCCATCCTCGTCTTCCTGCTGCTCGCCGGCGAAATCTACACCACCTTCACCTTCCTCGGCGCCTCCGGCTTCGCCTACGGCCAGGGCGCGCCGGCCTATTACATCCTCGCCTACGGCACCATCGCCTACGTCATCGGCTACTTCATGCTCCCGCCGGTCTGGCGCTACGCGAAACAGCACCACCTGGTCTCCCAGCCCGACTTCTTCGCCCACAAATACGACAGCCCCTCGCTCGGCGTCATCGTCTCCGTGGTCGATATCGTCGCGCTGGTCCCCTATCTCGTCCTCCAGCTCACCGGCCTCGGCATCATCGTCACCGCGGCGAGCTACGGCGCGATCCCGAACTGGATCTCGGTCCTCATCGGCGCCGTCGTCGTCACCGTCTACGTCATCATCTCCGGCGTGCGCGGCTCCGCCTGGACCGCCGTCGCCAAGGACCTGATGATCCTCGCCGTCGTCCTCTTCCTCGGCCTCTGGCTGCCGGCGCATCTCTACGGCGGCATCGGCCCGATGTTCACGGAAATCGCCAAGGCCAAGCCCGGCTTCCTCGTCTTCGCCGCGCACGGCACCTCGGTCTGGTGGTTCGTCTCCACCGTCCTGCTCACCGCGCTCGGCTTCTTCATGTGGCCGCATTCCTTCGCCAGCTGCTACACCGCGCGCGAGGAGAAGGTGTTCCGCAAGAACGCGATGGTGCTGCCGCTCTACCAGCTGATCCTGCTCTTCGTGTATTTCGTCGGCTTCGCGGCGGTGCTGAAGGTTCCGGGCCTCAAGGGCGCGGCGACCAACCTCGCCCTCTTCAAGATCGTCACCGCGACGCTGCCGCCCTGGGTCGTCGGCGTGGTCGGCGCCGCCGGCGTCCTCACCGCCCTGGTCCCCGGCTCGATGATCACGATGACGGCCGCCACCCTGCTCTCGCGCAACATCTACGGCGCCTTCAACCGCGACGCCTCGGACGACCAGGTCGTCTTCCTCGCCAAGTGCCTGGTCCCGGTGGTGATGGCGGTGGCGGTCTATTTCACCCTGACCGGCAACTCCACCATCGTGACCCTGCTGCTGGTCGGCTACAGCTTCGTCACCCAGATGTTCCCCGCGCTGATCGCCAGCCTCTTCCCGCGCTCCGGCGTCACGCGGCAGGGGGCGATGGCCGGCATCGTCGTCGGTGTGGCGGTCGCCGCCTGGCTCTCCTTCAGCCACGCCTCGGTCGGCAAGCTGATGCCCTTCCTGCCCGGCCCGATGCAGGACTTCAACGTCGGCATCATCGCGCTGATCGCCAACATCGTCGTCCTCTTCGCCGTGAGCGCGGTCACCCGCGGCGCGGCGACGGCGGCGGCGGAATAACGCCGCGTCCCTCGCGGCGATGGTCCATGACGGGTCCTCACCAGGATAATCCCGTCATGGACCACGCCAACGCCACCTTCCTCACCGCGGCCGATCTCATTCTCGCATCCCTGGCCTTCGCCTCGGGCAGCGCGGACATCTTCGCCTTCCTGAAATTCCACGACGTCTTCACCTCGGCGATGACCGGCAACACCGCGCTGCTCGGCCTCGCCCTGGGGCAGGGGCACATCCTCGCCGCCGGCCGCTCGCTCGCCGCCCTGCTCGGCTTCTGCGCCGGCAGCGTCGCCGGCACCATCCTGAACGATGCCGGCGCCGGCGCCCGCCAGTCCACCCGCCTGCGCCGCCTCATCGCGGTCGAGATCGCCGGGCTTCTCATCGTCCTCGTCGTCTGGGGCATCGTCCGCCACCCGGTCTACGGCGTGCCGCTCTACGCCCTGATCATGACGGGCGCGGTCGCGATGGGCATGCAGAGCGTCGCCGCCCGCGAGATCGACCTGCCCGGCATCAGCACCGTCGTCGTCACCAACACGCTGACCCTGGTGATGATGGCGATCGGCGGCGTCATCCGCCTCTCCGGCCGCGAGCGCCGCCTGCGGCTCGACCCGCTCCGCCCGATCACCCTGCGCCAGATCGCGACCCTCCTGCTCTATCTCTGCGGCGCCACCCTCTCGGCCCTCCTCGCCACGATCTTCGCCGCCGCCATCGCCATCCCCGCCCTGCTCGCCGCGATCTTCGCCTTCGCCATGGCCGGCCGCTTCCGCGAAAAGCCCAACGCGGCGCTGCCCGGCGGGTGAGGCGGCACCCCGCCGCCGCCCCGCGCGAAACGCCTTGCCCACCCCCGGCCGTTTGTGTTTCAAACGGGATGATGATCGAAACTGACGAAATCGCCGCGCGTCTCGCCCGCATCGTCGCCGGCCTCACCGGCCTCGTCGCCGCAACGGGCCTCGCGCGCGGCCTCGCCGGCCCGCTCATCATCCTGCTCACGATCCGCCTCAACCGCCTCGTCGCCCGCTTCACCGCTTCCGCGCAGGCGGGGGCAAAGCCGCGCCGCGGCGTAAAACCGCGCCCGGCGCGCGCGCATGTCCCGTCGCCGTTGCCCCGCCGCTTCGCCTGGCTGCTCCGCGTCCTCCCCGGCACCGCCGCCGCGGGGTCGCAACTGCGCCACCTGCTCGACGATCCCGCGATGGTCGCGCTGATCGAATCGCGCCCTTCCACCGGCCGCGCCCTGCGCCCGCTCTGCCACCTGCTCGGCATCCGTCCGCCGCCCGCCCTGCG